>JAICJP010000202.1 GCA_025928375.1 Candidatus Sulfotelmatobacter sp. | reverse complement strand
TTCAGTGTCGGGCAGTCGCTCGTGGGCCCAGAGATCGCTGGTGATCGCGCAGGCAGCGATGTCGCTGGTACTGCTCTCCGCAGCGGCGCTCCTGGGCCAGAGCCTACGGAACTTGCAGCACCAGAAATTTGGATTCGAGACGGAGGGCCGCTATATCGCATGGATGAATCCCGAACTGGGAAATTACAAGCCGGAGCAAATGGAGCCGCTGTTCCGGGAGATCGACGACCGCCTTCAGCAGATCCCCGGCGTGCGCATGGCAGCGCCTGCGCTCTATGCGCCGATGACGGGCGATAGCTGGAATAACGGGGTTCGAATCGAAGGGCGGCCGGAGCCGGGGGCCAAGGACGACATGTCAGCTGGATTCGTCCGTGTGATGCCGGGATTCTTCGAAGCTCTGGGCGCCAAAATGGTATTGGGACGACCCATTACGGAGCAGGATACGGCAGCAACGAGAAAAGTAGCCGTCATCAATGAAGCGTTCGCAAAGAAGTTTTTCCAGAACCAGAACCCGGTCGGGCAGCATTTTGGGCCGGGCAAGGTGAAGTATTCCTCTACCTTCGAAGTAGTGGGAGTGGTCAGGGATATGCGCTATATGACCTACAACTACAAAGAACCGGTCGGGCCGATGTACTGGGTGCCGGAGGCACAGACGGTGGAGTGGGACGATCGGGAATACGCAAGCGCCGAAATGTCGTCTCGTTATTTAAACAACATCGTGATTTGGGCGCCGGGAAGCCCGCCGCAAATGGAAGAGCGCGTGCGCAAGGTGCTGGCGGCGATCGATCCGAATCTGGTTCTCTATGGCGTTGATCCGTATACCAAGGTCGTGAGCGCCGACTTCCAGCAGGAAGAAATGGTCGCAACTCTTACCACGCTCTTCGGCGTGCTTGGCCTTGTGCTGGCGGCGGTCGGGCTGTACGGAGTCATGGCCTACTCCGTACAACAACGAACGGGAGAGATTGGAGTTCGTATGGCGCTGGGAGCGGATCGCATGCGGGTGTTGAAGATGGTGCTGCGGAGTGCTTTTTCGCAGATAGGCATCGGGATGGCAATTGGGATTCCGGCAGCGATTGGAGCTGGCAAGCTAATGAGGGATCAGCTGTTCGGGGTCACGCCATGGAACCCGGTCATGCTCGCGCTGGCGGTGGTGACCCTCGCCTTGGCTGCGCTGCTGGCATCGCTGGTCCCGGCGCGGCGTGCTGCAGGCGTAGAGCCCATGGTGGCACTGCGGAACGAGTGATCAGAATCGCGATCCTCGGTCCGCCGATCGCGTCAGCCGGAGAAGCCGCGGAATTACTTCTTTCGCGCAGGCGGACGGCGTATAAGTGCGTGTCCGCGTCTACGTGGCCCTTCTATGACTCACGAACAATTGGTGGAGCGAGCAGTGCGATGGCTGCGCAGCTATCGTTGCGGGGTTGTGCTATCCGAGCAGGCGTGTGTCAGCGGCGAGATGCCGGATGCGCTGGGATGGAAGCAGGCCTGTCACTCGGTGCTGGTGGAATGCAAGGTGACGCGGGCAGATTTCCTGGCGGACCGGGCGAAGCCGTTTCGGCTCAAACCGGAAAAAGGGGTGGGCAGCGAAAGGTTCTATCTCACACCTCCGGGGCTTATTCACAGTAAGGAATTGGCTCCGGGCTGGGGATTACTGGAACTGCGGCGCGGGCGGGTGGAGATGGTGCAGGCGTCGGCCAGGAACCTTAGAACGGCAACAGGATTTCGCTACGAGATGAACCTGCTGCTGGCCAGCCTGCGGCGGGTCGAGGTACGGATTGAGCCGCAGAGCATTACTGACTTTCTGAAGTGGAAGAACCGGATGGCAGAATACAACCGCGGGACCTTGCCCGAGGGACTGACGGCGTCGGAAGACGAGGCGAACGTGTTTCTCGAACCTGAGATTTGATTGCGGTCTTTAGACCGAATCAACCGAATCGCGCCCTCCACAAACAATTCAGACAAAAAGAAAACCGGGCTGGTTGGCCCGGATTCTCTTGCGTCGAGTCAGATGCGGTTACATCGCACGGCGCGGCTGGCTGTCTTGCACCAGCGAAAACTTGAGTTCAGTCACCGCTGGGTTGTGGTTAGCAATTGTGCGGCCAATGGAAAAGCCCGGTTGGACACGGGGTAGCCCAAGGCTATGTGATTGCGAATCAGGTGGTTACTAGAAGATAAATGCGCCCGTGAAAAAAACGCACAGCAAAACGGGGAGAAAAAGGTTGCGCATTATTGCTCAGAAGCCGCGCCAGGCGCGGGAAGACGCCGAACCTACAACTCGCGGCGGCCCTCCATGGCTTTGAGCATCGTGATCTCGTCGGTGTATTCGATGTCGCTGCCTACGGGGATTCCCATGGCGATGCGCGTGACCTTCACTCCTGCCCGCTTGAGCTGCTGCGAGAGATAGACCGCAGTGGCTTCGCCTTCGACGGTGGGATTGGTGGCGAGAATGACTTCGTCGACGTTGCCGGATTCGACGCGGGCAAGGAGATTGGAAATGCGGAGCTGGTCCGGGCCGATGCCGTGCAGTGGAGAAATAGCACCGTGCAGAACGTGAAAGGCTCCATTGAAGTGCTTGGTTTTTTCAATGGCAACGATGTTCGTGGGTTCCTCGACGACGCAGACCAGGCGCTGGTTGCGGGTGGGACTGGTGCAGTAAGCGCAGGGGTCGACGTCGGTGATGTTGTTGCACACCGAGCAGAGGCGGAGATTCGCTTTGACGTCGCGTACGGCCTGGGCCAGGCCTTCGGCGTCTTCATCGCTGGAACGGAGGATATGGAAGGCGAGACGCTGGGCGCTTTTAGCTCCGACGCCAGGCAGCTTCTTCAGCTCGTCGATGAGGCGCGACATGGGTTCGGCGAAACGGGACATATTCTGATTTGGTAATTTTGTAATTGAGTAATTTTGTTATTTGAAATCGGCTTATTTAGTGATTTGTGACTGGAGACATTCTAAATGGCGCCGGATTGCGAGTGATGAAAATTACAAAATTAGTAAATTCCTCAATTACTCAGTCGCTTTTCTCCAGTGTGTAGTCCAGTTCGTAGAAGTGCTTGCCGCCTTCGGCGAATTTGATTTTCATTTTGCCGGAGATTCCCTGTAGTTCGCCGGTGCCGGAGTCTGGGACTACTACTATCGCGAGTTGGGGAACCTCGCGCCTCATCGTGCCGGTGTGCTGCAGGATGAACGTGCCTTTCTTCCCTTCCAGGCTGCCAGTCACTTTTTCGATCGCCGCGTACGCTCCGGAACCTTTCACCTCGGTTCCGGCGGTGAGCATCTGGCCTATGCCCGTGGCCTCCAGGTCGCCGTGGTATTGCTTGTCGAGCGTCATCCGATTCAGGAGCGGGTCGGCGGACGTATCGTCCTGATGCGTTACTTTTACGTCGAATGGTCCGGATACGTGACGCGTAGGAGGATTCATGAGTGCGGCTCGAGATTAGAGACCAGGGATGCCCATGCCGCCGAGCATGCCTCCCACGGTGGATTGCATTTGAGCATCGACTTTGCGGGCAGCTTCGTTCACGGCGGCCAGAACTAGATCCTGGAGCATTTCAACGTCACCGCCTTTTACCGCTTCGGGATCGATGCGCAAGCTTAGGAGTTGCTTGCGGCCGTCCATTTTGGCGCTGACGGTTCCACCGCCGGATGTGGCTTCGACTACCGTCTCCTGCATTTTCTTCTGCAGGGCTTCGTATTGCGATTTGGCTTTGGACATCAGGTCTTGGAGATTGAAGCCGCCCATAATTCCTCTGTTTGGGTTTCGAGTTTCAGGTTTCGAGTTTCAGGTTCGGGAACTTGGAATTCCTGAAGCGCTGAAGATTTCAGGGTACCGTTATGATTTATTGCGATAATCGATGACTGTTCTGATCTGGGCGCCGAATTTTTCCTGCATGCGGCGCACGATCGGGTCTTGCTCGGCGCGGCCTCGGCCGCCGGGTCCGAGGGTGAGGGGCTGTGCGCCATTCTTTTTTTCCTGCGGAGCTACCGTCACTCCAGGGATCACTTTCAGCTTTACAGCGCGACCTAAGACTCCGCTCGCCGTGGCGATGGCCATTCGCTTCCCTTCCGCGCCCAGCGACATGTCTACCACGGTTTGCGATTCGGAGACTTTGATGACCAGTTC
Organism: Candidatus Sulfotelmatobacter sp.; assembly: GCA_025928375.1. Lineage (GTDB taxonomy): Bacteria > Acidobacteriota > Terriglobia > Terriglobales > Acidobacteriaceae > Sulfotelmatobacter. The sequence continues at coordinate 3,659 of JAICJP010000202.1, read as the reverse complement.
GTTGCCTTGAACCGCCCATTCACCGGCGGAAAGCATGGAGACCAGGATGCGCTGGTTGGCATCCGTGAGCGCCTGCAAGACGGCGGACTGGAGCCTTAGGATTTGATCTTGCTCTTGCGGCTCGGAGGACGGGCGAGCAGCCGTTTGGGGCTCGGGTTCCGGCTCCGGCTCGGCCACGGCGACAGCGGTGGCATACGGCTGCGATGTTTCTTCCCGATCGCTCATGGCAGGCGTTTCGCGTTTCGCGGCGGGAGCGGCGGACCCCATGATGACCGGCTCGGGCTGACTTGCCTGGGCTACGATGCGAGGACCGGCATTCGGAACTGGGGCCGAATCCTGCTGGCGCGGAGTGCCCTTGCGCGCTGAATCCGCGGCGAAGGGGCTGACGAAATTCGGGCGAGAGGCGGGAGGGTCTGGACGTCGCCCTTCCTGACTTGGCGTTCCGCCTACGATGGAGGGGCGCGACTGCGGCTTCGGAGCGGCCACCGGCGAACTCGAAGCTACATCGCTTAGCAGTTGCTCAATGGGAATCAGCTTCTGGGCATGAGCCATCTTCAACAGGCCGAGCTCTAGATGGAAACGTTGTTCCTGCTTGTATCCCAGTTCCCCGTGGGTGCGCAGCATGATTTGCAGGTGACGAGTGAGATCCTCTTCGCCAAACGATTCAGCAACCCGGGCAACCCGTTCCCGTTCCTCGCTGGAGATTTGAAGCAAGGGAGAATCTTTGCCGGCGATTTTAGCGACCGTGGCGTTGCGCAAGAAACGAACCATCTGGCGCGCGAAGTGGGTGGGGCTGTGGCCTTCACTGATCAGATGATCGACATGGCGGAGGATTTCTTCCGACCTGCCTTGGGCGACAGACTGCATCACCTGCTCGAGAATGTGGGCGGGCGCAGCTCCGACCAGATTCCGCACCGAGTCGGCGGTGACCTTATCTGTACTGGAGGCGATGGCCTGGTCGAGGATGGAGAGGGCATCGCGCATAGAGCCGTCGCCCGCTTCAGCTAAGAGTGCAAGGGCGTCGTCGTCGGCTTCAATTTTTTCCCTGGTCAGGAGATCTCGAAGCTGGTGGACAATATCGTCAAACTTGACCGCGCGAAAGCTGAAGTGCTGGCAACGCGAGCGAATGGTCTGGGGAATGTCTTCGGGCTGGGTCGTGGCCAGCATGAAGACAATGTGATCGGGAGGTTCCTCGAGAGTCTTGAGCAGGGCGTTGAAGGCGGCGTCGGTGATCTGGTGGGCTTCGTCGAGGATGTAGATTTTGAAGCGGTCGCGCGCGGGGCGGTAGCGAGCCGCTTCCCGGAGCTCGCGAATTTCATCGATCCCGCGATTGGTGGCGGCGTCGATTTCGATTACGTCCACCGAGTTTCCGGCACGAATTTCCACGCAGGATTCGCATACCCCGCAAGGTTCGGGGACGGGATGATCTTTAGACCGGCAATTCAGGGCCGCGGCCAGAATTCGAGCCACGGTGGTCTTACCGATGCCGCGATGGCCACTGAAAATGTAGCCGTGAGCGCTTCGTCCCTGCGCAATGGCGTTCTGGAGAGTGCGGGTGACGTGCTCTTGTCCGATGACCTCAGAGAACCTCTGGGGACGGTATTTGCGAGCCAGGACGGTGTAACTCATGATGGGCGAAGAGTCGATTATACGTGATGGAGTTGTGGTCCGGGGCGCAGGAAAGCCCTGCATTCGGGGGAAAACAGGAAGCAGTCAGGAATGTTGGTTGCGTTGCTGCATTCGACGCGGTAGGCTGGTCGACGCGAATATTGGCGGATTCGGCTGTTGCGGATTCGGCTCGGGCCGCGGAGGAGAGGGTTATGCAACTGAAACTTACGAAACGAACAGTGGACGGGATTCTTGCGATTGGCTGCAGTGGACGGATTGTGTTCGGAGAGGAATCGTCCTTGCTGCGGGAAGAAGTAAAAAAGGCGATTGCCGATGGCTATAAGCGCATCGTGCTGAACCTGGGGGAAGTCAACTACATCGATTCGGGCGGGTTGGGAACCCTAGTGGCGCTGCACACTACCGCGCACAACTCGGGGGCTACCATCAAGCTGGCGAATCTCACGAAGCGCGTGGGAGACTTGCTGCAAGTCACCAAACTGCTGACTGTGTTTGAGGTGCACAACTCGGAGTACGAGGCTTTGGAGGCGTTTCGGCAGGCGGCGTGATGAGGGCCGGTCGTCGGAGGCATAGCGGGAGTGCTTCGCCCTGATGCTGCGGCGAGAATTTGGGTGCGGATCTTTAAACATTGGCAGGCCGGCTCTAGATGAGCCGGCCTGCATTGCTTTGGATGAATAGCTGCGATCTTGCACCCTCCCCATGTCTGGCGACGCGGCGAGACATGGGCAACTCTGAGCGGGATGGCTCATGAGACCTTCAAAACAAATAGTCGATTCTGGAGAATTCCGCCTGCTCGTGGAGCGGGTGATTCGGGCGATCCCGCGGGGGAAGGTATTGACGTATGGCGCTGTGGCCAAGGTTGCGGGCTATCCGGGACGGTCACGCATGGTGGCGCGCATTTTGCGGCGCGGGTTCGGATTGCCATGGCAGCGCGTACTTGGAGCTGGGGGCGAGATTAAGTTGCGCGGCGATTCTGGCGCGGAGCAGCGATTCCGGCTGGAAAGTGAGGGAGTGCGGTTTCGAGGACGTCGCGTCGATATGAAGAACTATGAGTGGAAGCCTGGGCTATCGAAAGCGCAGAAGTCTCGTCCAATCGACAGGCACTCATAAGGGAAGAAGTGCGGAGATTCCACCCCGGTTGCCTGGAGGTAGCATGAAACAGTTCCTGCTGGGTTCGCTTTGTACGCTGTTTCTAGCGCTGGCAGGTGGCCTTGTTTACATGAGGCTGGGGCTGGCAGAAGTTCGGGGCGACGTTCCCCCATCCCGATTGGAATCTTCGGTGATGCAGATGGCCGTACACGCGTCAGTGCGCCGTCAGGCTCCGAACATCCCAAACCCTATTGCCGCAACTGATGAGAATCTGATCGCAGGAGCCAAGATTTACTTGAACGAGTGTGCTGGTTGTCACGGAACGCCGGGGAAGCCCAATGAGCCGGATTCGCTGAACCCGGCCGCGCCGCGGCTACCGCAGATGGGCACCGGTTATTCGGAGGCACAGATTTTCTGGGTAGCGAAGCACGGCATCCGGCGAACCGGCATGTTTGCCAATGGCATGTGGGATTCGGATCAGAAGCTGTGGACAGTAGCGGCTTACATCCATCGGATCAAGAGCCTGCCGCCGCGAGTAAGCATGGAAATCGAGAGGGCAGTGAAGGCAGGCAGTTAGACTGAGCGCTCCAGTCCTTCAGCAGGCCAAGTTCGCGCCGCGACTTGAATCAGTGTTTTGCGCTGCGTCTCGCCCAGCGGCGGTTGGGTGGGATCCTTCCCTTCTCTGGAGCTTCCCGTTCAATTTTGTCGGAGAGATGGTGCAATGGGCGGTCGTGGGCGGAGGAGAGCTGATGTCCTGAAGCTGTGACCGTGAGGCCCTTTGCAGTATAAATCGCTTCCTTGAAGGTGCTGCCCGAACTGGGTTGCGCGACGGCAAACACGCCGTGCGGAACGCCGTTCGTGAATGCTGTGGCGATGTAGTCGCCGACCATGAGGCCGTTCTGCGAATTGGGAAGCCAGGCGAGGTCCATGGGCCCGGTTAGCGC
>JAICJP010000166.1 GCA_025928375.1 Candidatus Sulfotelmatobacter sp. | reverse complement strand
GGTCCCGTTCGATCAAATCATTCCGCAGGTGCTGGAAGGGAAGTACGAAGCGGGACTGATCATTCATGAAGGCCAGTTGACATACGACAAATCGGGCTTGCACCGCATCGTGGATCTCGGCCGCTGGTGGCAGAAGGTGACCGGACTCCCGCTGCCTCTTGGCGGTAATGCGATCCGCCGCGAGTTGGGTCCGCAACTCATGTCCACCGTGACGGCAGCCTTGCGCGAAAGCATCCAGTACGGGCTCGAACACCGCGAGGAAGCGCTTTCCTATGCCATGCAATTCGCGCGCGACCTCGACACTGCCTCCGCCGACAAATTTGTCGGAATGTACGTCAACGAGCGCACGTTGGATTATGGTTCCGACGGTCGCGAAGCAGTGCGCCGGCTGCTTGATATGGGGCACAAAGCGGGCGTGATCGTGCCAGAGGCGCGGGTCGATTGGGTGGGATAGAAGCTTCTAGCTTCTAGCGACTAGCTTCTAGCTAAGTCTCCAAAGTTGCGACTTCGTAGCTGACCCTTTCTCCACCTGAGAACTGCTTATTTTGCCCGCGTAGAAGCTAGAACCCAGGAGCTAGAAGCTTGCCTTCACAGACTCTTCTCATCGACGCTGACGACACGCTCTGGCAGAACAACATCTACTTCGAGCGCGCCATCGCGCGCTTCATTTCATTCCTGAATCATCACGAGTTCACGGCGGAGCAGGTGCGCGAAGTGTTGAATGCGGTCGAGCGTGAGTGCATTGTGAAACACGGTTACGGCTTGCAGAGTTTCGCGCACGCTCTAGTGGACACGTTCGAGAGGCTCAGTCCGGTTCCCGTGAGTCCCGAAGCCGATGCTCAAGTCCGCGGGATTGCGAGCACGATTGAGAATCACGCGATCGAATTCCTGCCAGAAGTCCCGCAAACGCTCGAATATCTTGCAGGCAGCCATCGGCTAATTCTGGTGACCAAGGGCGCGATGCTGGAGCAAACGGGTAAGATCGATCGCTCTGGGGTGAAAAAATATTTTGCCGCAACCGAGGTCGTGGCTGAGAAGCACGCCCACATCTACGAACACCTCGCAGAGAAATACCAGTGCACGCGTGAGTCAACGTGGATGATCGGGAATAGTCCCAAGTCTGACATCAACCCCGCGCTCGCCGCAGGACTACATGCAGTGTTCATCCCTCATGGTGATACTTGGATTCTGGAACACGAGGAAGTGAATCCGGCGCCTTCGAATCAGAAGCTTCTGATCGTCGGGGGCTTTGCGGAACTTCGCGAGCACTTCTAAGCTCTTACATTCCCGCTGCCTTCTGTAATCTGTCGGCGATGGGCGTCGTGGAGAATGCGAACTCGTTTTTGAACCTGCTCCAGTCGAGCAGGCGCGGGTTCCCCTTGGCGTAGGCATCGCCCAGCGCGACGCGAATGCTGGGATTCAACGACTCCAACTGAAGCTTCAGATCGTTCACCAGCCATGACTCGCAAGGAGCGTTGTAGATGCAATGCGCCGGTCGAGGCGCCTGGAGTAAAGTCATCAACGCTCCTGCGGCATCCTGTACGTGAATCAGCAGAACTCTCTCGGGCCCAACATACGGAAGCGTAAGATTGGCAGGACACCTGGTTTGCAGGAGCTCAAAAATCGCACTCCTCCATGCCGAGGTGGTCGAGCGCGCGCCGGGACCAACGATCCGCCCGGTTCGCAAGCTCACAAACTGCAACGCCCCAGAGTCGGCAAAAGCCTGGCCCAGTTGCTCCACATAAAGTTTTGCCGCGCCGTAGATGTCCTCCGCCGCAGCGCGATCATTTTCCGAGACCACATAATCGGGAGAGCAGCTTCCGTAGATGCTCAAGGAACTGCCAAACACGAAACGAGCGACGCCGAACTGCCGAGCCAATTCCAGCACCTTCAGGCTTCCAACAACGTTCACTGTTGTGGCCCGGACCGGGTCGCGTTGAGCTGCCGTGGGCAGAATCGCAGCCAGATGAACAACTTTCCCGATCTCGTACTCCCGAAATACTTTCTCCATCTGTTGCTGATCAGTAATATCGCAGCGCACCTTCGTCACGCCAGAAGGGGGATCCACGGGCACTGGTTCGCTCGAATCCAATGCAATCACGCGCAGATCGGAATGCTCCAGCAACCGCACGAGCGCGCGGCCTAGAAAACCCTCTGCTCCGGTCACGAGCACCGAATTTCGCACCTGTTTTTGCACAACGTCAAAGAGAATCAGCGAAGGTACCTTGTTTTCATCTTCGTCACTACCGCATCAAACTCAGTAACAAGCGGGTGTAATACCGCATGGTACGCTCAACTTGCTCTGCGATCTGGCTCCCACTTCATCAGTGGCGATTCAGACCACCAATTTACGTCGGCTGTTGCACACAGTCGAGGCACTTTCGGAACTCGGTCCCGCGCTCACGGCGGAGCGCGAGTTCTCGGAAACCTCGCGGCTGATGCTGTCTGCTGTCATGGAAGCAGCGGGCGCCCGCGAAGGCGTGCTCTTTCTGTTTAGCGACAAGCCTGACATGCTGAGCTCCGCGTCAGCGTTGGGATTCGCCTTGATGCCGGATCCCGCCTTCATTCCTCTCCTTCCTAAACACGTGCACGCACTGGTCGCGGCCCGCGGACCCGTTGTTCTCAATTCGTCTACGTATTCAGTTTTTTTGAGTTCGAACGGCAACGTGGCCCCGGAGCTCTTTAAATGTCTCGCGCCGCTCAAGGCGGGCGGACGCCTCGCCGGAGTGATCGCTCTGGGCCGCAGGCCGGGCGATTCTCTCTATGAAGACAATGAACTGGATGCGCTGGAACTGCTGTGTTCATACGTTGCCCTCGCCGTACAGAACCATGCGCTGACTCAGACTATCGCGCAACGCGTTTCGGAAAATCTGAAGCTGATGGCTTCGCTGCACGGTTTTTACGATAATGCCCTGGAAGCCTTCGCTACCGCGATTGACGTGAAACACGTCAACATTCACGGGCACTCGCTGCGGGTGGGGCGCTACGCCGCAGCCATCGGCGATGCCATGGGCATGGAGTCCAGTGAAGTCGCGGCCCTGCGCAGCGCCGGATATCTGCATGACATCGGAAAGGTCGCGGTGGATCGCAGGCTGTTCGGAAAGCCCGGGGCTCTCGACCCCGAAGAGTTTCGCGAGATGGCCGATCACACTACGGTCGGTCATCAGATCGTCAGCACGGTACAGTTCCCCTGGCCCAGGATTCCGGAAACTGTGCGTTGGCATCACGAGCGCGCCGATGGCTCGGGATATCCCGACAGGCTTCTGCAGGAAGATGTTCCGATGGCGGTGCGGATCGTGGGCGTGGCTGACTCTTTTGACGCCATGACCAGCACGCGCCCCTACCGTGCACCCCTGTCAGTCGGAAGCGCTCTCAGTGATCTGGTACGGCTCGCTCCGGACAAGTTTGATCCCAATGTTGTGCAGGCTCTTCTAATCCAAGTACGGCGCGATGTGGTGGGCAGCAGTCGCTCCCCACTGCTCGACTCCATGAGCGTGAACATCGCCGCAGCCGACATCGATCATCTCGCCGCTACCCTCCAACACAAAGTTTCTCGAGGCAAGGCCTATCTAATGCCTTGACGACGTTGGCAGCAGTGAGGGCTAAGGCTCTTGCGCCGTCAAATATCCGCCGGCACGTTCTCAAGCGAACTTCGGGACTTCGTCTTGACGATAGCGCGTGTAGCCGATCCAGGCTTCCGCCGCCATGAAGGTGATCGTAAACCCCAGCCAGAAGGCAATTCCAAAGAATTCGTGCAGCGCGAGGCGGCGGAAGGCAAAGAAGATTCCCACGATCGGGCGGACTGTCGCCACGCCTAACCCGATTCCGAAGGTTCGGATCATCCTTTTGCGGTGGTGCTCGATTTCCCTTCTCCGCGCGTAGGCGTAAGCCTTCAGCAGGCAGATCAGGAATGCGATCGCGAACAGAGTGGTGGCTGCCGTTTCGTTCGCTCCTCCGATGTTCATCGCAAAACTCATCACCAGGGCGGATGCGCCGATGATCAGAGCGCAGATGACGAGCAGGATCCCCATGCGTCGATGGAACTTGAGGTTCCTCTGGCGGAATCCGGCGGCAAACTGCAACGGCGCGAGCCCGAGGAAGAACGCGCCGGGCAAAATGTGAACGAACGTCAAGGCCACATGCCGAGCAAACCCAGTATCCAGACCGGAACCGACACCAGCGTTGCCGGCGAAACGGACTTGGATACGGGCATGGAGGTCCCCATTTCACCACAGGGTACTCAGAGGACCACTGGGGAATTCCCCTGCGCCCCTGTGGTGAAGATGTCGTGTGGCACCATCTAAAGCTGTAGACGGGCGTAGCGGATAATTATTGTAGAAAGTTCCGAAAGAGATTGGGTTATGGCAGGATCAGATTTCAATCAGCACATCGCCATTTTCGATCTTCAGGGAGTACACCTGGATTTTTGCACTCGTACTGTGAGCGGCCTCACCGGTCCTCGGATCCCAAGCCCAGGCGTGCCAGGGGCACACGATCTTGCCATTCTCAATCGTTCCCTGGCCCAGCGGCCCGCCGCGATGCAAGCAGATGTTGTCCATCGCGCTGTAAGTGCCGTTTACGTTGGCTACGCAGATCTCTTTGCCCCCGCAAGAGAACTCTTTGGCTTCATTCAGGCCGGGGAGATTGGATTCAGCGGTTAGCTTGATGAAGTTCGACATCGTTCTGTCGTCGTAGGCTGCCGAGCATTGCTCGGCCGAACAGCCGAGACGGGCTGTCCCTACATGGGTTGCCGTCTTACTTTGGTTGCAGGGTCTGCGCGATCATCACCTGGCGTTTGAAGTTCTCTACCATATTCGGATCCAGCCGGACTTCGGTGGGTTTCCTGGCGATTGTCATGGTATCGATTTTGTCCTGCAGTTTGAGCAGCGCGTAAAACAGGTTCTCCGGGCGCGGAGGACAGCCGGTGACATAGACGTCCACGGGAACGATCTTATCTACGCCTTGCAGCACGGCGTAGGTGTTGAACGGTCCGCCCACGGAGGAGCAGGCGCCCATCGAGATGACCCACTTTGGATCCGGCATCTGGTCGTAAATGCGTTTTACGACGGGCGCCATCTTTAGCGTGACCGTGCCGGCGACGATCATGAGATCGCTCTGCCGCGGACTGGGACGGAAGACCTCGGATCCAAAGCGCGCGATATCAAAGCGCGAGGTCGAGGACGCAATCATCTCAATGGCGCAGCAGGCCAGGCCGAAGGTCATCGGCCACACCGCCGATTTGCGCGCCCAGTTAAAGACGTAGTCGACCGTGGAAATCAGAAAATTCTTTTCGAACTTGTTTTGCAGCCAACCCATGCAAATACCTCGGAGCTACACCTGCAGTCTAGGTAAGCGTTGCGGCGGTGTCAAACTCCAAAACAGGCGAGATGCGGGTGTAGTGGCCGGGAATGCTGGTTTGAATCCGAGCTACTGCACAACTTGAAACTGCATGTTCTCGTCCACCGAGATCTGGGCGGGTGCCCCGGAGGTGTCCTCGCCAGTGCGGCTTGCTACCACGCGAAATCCGCTGCCGCTGGTCTCGATGTCGTAGCTGTACGGAAGGCGCTGCCGGGCAACACTCAACGACCGGCTGGAGATCAGGTCATCCAGAGACGCATATTTTCCTTCCAGCGCGAAGTATCCGCGTTCGGCTTGAGCGATGGTCATCAGGTCGGTCCGGACCCCGGTGATGTTGATGGCACTTTTAGGATTGTTGGTCCCAGTAGCTGCAGACGTGCTCTGCACCTGGCGGGAATAAATGTAAAGGCCCGCGGCCATGACAATGATTACGCTAAGAAAACCGAAAAGGCGACTCATACTGGGATTTCAGCGGGAAACCTTGCGGTCTGCAAGTGACTGGAGGGCAACGACCAGCGCGGCTTGCGATGCGGACGCTGGCCGTTGCCTGCGACTCGAGGGGCGAGTGGTGACGCGGAATGTCGCTTACTGGATGGCGCTGCTGACTTGCGAGAAGACGTTGTTAGCGTTCGAACCGATCAGTCGTACCGTGCCCACAACGATCACCAGGATCACCGCCATCATTACGGAATACTCGGCGATATCCTGTCCTTCTTCATCTGACCAAAGATTGCGATATGAGTATTTCACTGGTTTCCTCCGTTAAACCGAGCCCTGAGCCATCGAGAGCGGAGCCTTCGCGGGTACACTCTGCTGCTCTTGCCCCAATCCCCAACCCTCTTTGTCCTGCGACAACGCCTGCAGTCCGATCTGAAACTCGGTTGTGCCTTGCATCTTCCTGACCCAGACCACTCGAAACTGCGTCTTGCGCTGGCGATAAAAAACCGTAACCTCGTCGTGCAGGTTCAACTCGTGACGGATGCCCCCCAGTCGGGCTCCCACTGCAGTCACGTCCAGCGTATGCGCCAGGTCCTCAAAAGCTTTGCCTGCCTTGTCCGTCCCTTTGACCTTAACCGGTAGGACGGCTTTCGTGCGGTTTCCCCGGCGCTCAATCATCTGCCTTGTGGTCCCAAGCACATTCGTTTCCGACACCTAGTCTGCCTCGCCTGGTAGCAATTGGGAATGGCCCCGACGGGTAGGTGTAAGGCACGTAAGTAACCAAGTCCTCTGCCACGGATAGGACGCGTATATTCAGCGATTTGCAGGCATCTCGAAACTTTTAGCATGCCGCTGTGGTCTAATAATAGACGTACTGTGTGCCGATGAAACTCCCCTTCCAACTGATTGTGTCAATTGTTTTCGCCTGCCTGGTGGGCGTCTCTTTTGCGGCAAGCCCAACGCAAAGCGAGGCTCCTGCGCTGCTGCCCCAGGCCTTTGGCGGATGGCAGATGCAAGGCACTCCGCACACTAGCAGCGATCCCGCGGTTGCTGACGCCAGCAACGCGCGCGTACTGCAGGAATACCGCTTCACTGATCTAGCTTCGGCTACTTACACCCGGGATGACGGCCGCACGCTCAAGATTCGCGCCGCACGTTTCGTCGATGCTTCCGGAGCCTTCGGCGCGTACACGTTTTACTTACGCCCTGACATGAACAAAGAGCAGATCGGGGATCAGGGATCCTCGGTCGGAGATCGCGTCCTTTTCTATCGCGGACATGTGCTGGTCGATGCGCAATTCAGCAAAGAGACTCCTATGTCCGGTGCGGAATTGCGCGAACTCGCGGGCATGTTGCCCAAGGCCGGCGGCAATGCCGGGAATTTACCCTCCTTCATTCAATTCTTTCCCACGCGTAATTACGTCGCGAACACGCAGAAATACGTTATGGGACCCCTAGCCTTAAATACGATCTCTTCACCAGTATCTACCGATCTGGTGGACTTTGGGGCAAGCGCCGAGGCCTCACTGGCGCGCTACCAGACTCCCAGCGGTGAAGCGACGTTGATGTTGATTTCTTATCCCACCCCGCAACTTGCGGCGGAACACTTGCGGCGCATGGATGCGGCGCACCAAGTCGCGAACCAGAACAGCTCCGGAATCTCAGAAGTTGCTGGTTCGGGAACTTTCTTCGATAAGCGCACCGGGCCAATTGTCGCAATCGCAAGCGGAGGAATTTCCGACAGCGATGCCAAAGCGTTGCTCGGGCGCGTGAACTACGAAGCCAACGTTACTTGGAACACGCCGTCAGAAAATACCGAAGTTCACCAGCTTTACTCGCTGATTCTGAACATCGTGGTGCTGTGCGCGATCCTTGGCGGACTCGCCATCATCGCCGGCGTCGCGTTTGGAGGCGTCCGCATTTTGGTGAAGCGATTCTTTCCCGACCGGGTTTTTGATCGTCCCGAGCAGATGGAATTCATTTCCCTGCATCTGACCGAGACCGTGGTGAAGGGGGCCGGGACAACTGCGTCCGAGCGGGGACAGCGGCTGCCTTAGAATCCTTCCTGACCGGGTAAGTACCTTTAGAAAGATCGGCTTAACCCCCGCCTGGGCTCGATTTGTCTCATTTTGCTACATTCCTCGAGAGTGTTGACGGACTTTGTAAGCAACTGAAAACAAAGGCGTTTATTTCCTAAAAATCGCTTGACACCCTTGTTTTTGGGCTCATAAGATTTCGGCAGAAAGTTTTGACGGAATTTACAAGCCTCCGTTGGAACTATTCTCCCTTGAAGAAGAGGCCGCCCTGTTGCCGGGTGGCCTTTTCGTTTGCAGTCGTTGTGTAAGATTCCCCGGCACGATTGCGCGCCGACGGAACTCTTGTCGGTGGTCTTCGTACATTGGGAGTGGGGTTTCTCTTAATGGCGCAGAGGTCATCCGCCTGGAGGGCGAAAATTATGTTCTGCGATGGATGTGGCGCGACAGTGCAAGCGGGTCAGCGGTTCTGCAGTAACTGCGGCAAGCAGATCGTGGGCCCCGTTTCGTTTGCCCAGCCCCGTCCCGGCCGAGTGCAGGGACACGTTCGCCTGCTCGCGCTTTTTTGGCTGGCATTCTCGGCCTTTAATACCGTCGGCGCGATCGTGCTCTACATCGTGGCGAATACTATCTTTGCGCATATGCGCGACTTCGGTGCTCCAGAGGGTCCAGGAACGTTCTTACGCCCGTTGCTGAGCGTCATAGCCATTCTCCTGCTGGCGAAAGCGGCGTTAGGATTCATCGCGGGATGGGGCCTTCTGCAGCACGAGGGTTGGGCAAGGATCCTGGTGTTGATCTTGGGATTCATCTCGCTGTTCACCAACATCCCGTTCGGAACCGCGCTGGGTATCTACACCATGTGGGTGCTCCTTTCCTCGGATTCGGAGCGAGAATACGAGGGGTTGGCGACTGCGCGAGCCGCGTGAGCTTGCAGAGCTTAGAGTTTGTGAGCCTTGGACGCGTGCGCACGACTTCAGTGATCGCGTGCTTTACGGTTTCGTACCTGCCATTTAAAATCAAAATGAGGCCGACGTAGCTCAGTTGGTAGAGCAGCCGATTCGTAATCGGCAGGTCAGCGGTTCAAGTCCGCTCGTCGGCTCCATCTTCTCAATCACTTACCCCACTCCTCATTGCACTCTCAATTCACTGTGGCGTGAATTGTGACGTAGATTGCGCTGGTCAATTCCGAGGCTGGGCATCTCACTACGGTGGCCAAGCAGTTTCGGGAAGCGCGTCGCAAGGCGTGCCTCCCGGAAACATTGGTCCTGTACTGCGCGCGCCATAAGTGTTTCAGAAGAACCTTTAGCTTGGAAGAATGCAATGAAGACCAAACTGGGTGGAATCTTATCGATTTTGCTCTTATCTTTGACAACTTTTAGCTTCGCACAGGGTGCTGGCGGCGGCGATGCTGCAACAGCCCGCGACCCCAACCAAGCTACGAATCAAACGAACGGAACTCAAGACAATCGCGGCGACCACGATTGGGGATGGATCGGTCTCTTAGGTCTTGCCGGACTCGCCGGACTCCGCCGCAACCGGCGCGATTCGCAAATAACCGAGCGTGATCGCAACGT
>JAICJP010000010.1 GCA_025928375.1 Candidatus Sulfotelmatobacter sp. | reverse complement strand
GGTTGGGCCCGGAATCGCGCGAAGCGCCTGCCCCGGATTCTCTGAGAAGTCAACAACCACGCCCTCCTGTGCTGCAGAGAGGAAAGCCGCCCAAGGCATCGAGGTGGGGCACTCGTTCGACTTCTTCTAGCTCTCGAATTTTTTCTACGTCGGGGCGAATGTCAGTAGATTCCGCCGCCCGCCTGACTCGAGCTTAGAACTCCAGCATTGGCGGAAACGGTGTAAGTTGTCCCGCCGTTGCCCCTCCAATTGGGCACATTGAAAGTACCCGAAGAGTTGATGCGATACACGGAGATATTTTGGTATGTCAGGGGAACTCCAGGCTGGCACACTTGGGGCGCGCCTGGAGCCTGCAAGAAATACACTGTGCTGTTTCCTACAACTGTGCCGTTGCCTTTGCTGTCGAGCAGCAGCGCAGTTTGTTCGTCAATCGCAATGCCGTGGGGAAGGCTGGACCAGCCGTTGTTGTAGATCCGGCAAAGGAAGGCGAGATCGCGGCCCATGCGGTCGCGAGTGACGAAGTGCGGGTCATCGATGAGTCCCTGCAGGATGGAGATGTTGACGAAGTTCTCTCCCAAAGTGATGTACTTGTTGTACGGATTCGCAAGTCCTTGCGTGGAAGTAACGCCCTGGCTCGCGAGCGCTGTGTAGACGAATTGCGAGAGCACATTCATGCCCGCGCTGGTGCCGCCCGTAGGCACACCTTGAGCGATCAAGTTGTTCAAAGCCGATTCGACCGGAGTTCCCTGCCAGAAGTTGATGTAATTCGATTGATCACCGCCCGCGATCCATAAGGCTTCGGCGTGCTGGATGGTGCTAATTACGAAGGGATCGTTGGCTGCGGTGGAGTTCGGAATGATCAGCGTGGCGACTGAGTTTTCCTGCGGACAGAGTTGCTGGATATAGGGATTGTAAGCGTCCGTTCCGGCGGCCCGGATCACCAGGAAATCTCCATTGCCGCTGCGCTGGCACATCCACTGAAAGGCGGCATCAACGTCGGTTCCACCGCCCATAAGTACCGTGCCCCCAGTGGTCGCAGTGGTGATGTCAGCGAGATTGCCCACGCGAAAATAGGAATACTGTTTAGCGGCGAAGGCGGTAGCAGATAGAAAGCAGATGAGCAGTACCAGCGCGATTGTCTTCATTTGGAACTCCAAAACGCCGGAATACTATATTCCCCACGCAAATTGACTGCAACTCCCCTTCGATGCCGCTTGACAATGCTGGCGGCCCCGGATAAACGTGTGAACGGATTTGGAGGAAAGCTTTCATGAACTTGTTCAGCACTGTTCTGTGTTCTTCGCTTTTGCTGGCGAGCGCGATTGCGACTTGGGCGCAGTCGGACGGCGCACCACTCGTTTATCCCAAGGCAAAGACTGTCGATCAGGTGGACGATTATCACGGAACCAAGGTAGCCGACCCTTACCGCTGGCTGGAGGACGCGGACTCTCCCGACACGAAGGCATGGGTGCAGGAAGAGGATAAGCTGACGTTTTCATACCTGGAGAAAATTTCTTATCGCGGGGCCATTCGCGACCGGCTGCTGAAACTTTGGAACTACGAGCGGTTCACCACCCCGGAGCAGGAGAACGGAAGATATTTCTACCAGCATAATAACGGGCTGCAGAACCAGAATGTGCTGCTGGTGGCGGAATCGCTGAATGCGGAGCCGCGAGTGTTACTGGATCCGAATACGCTATCGTCGGATGGGACGGTCGCGCTAGCGGGCGCATCCATCACTGATGATGGAAAGTTAATGGCGTATGCGACGGCGCAGTCTGGATCGGACTGGCAGGAGTGGCATGTGCGGGATGTGAGCAGTGGAAAAGACTTGCCGGACGTGCTGCAGTGGTCAAAGTTTTCCGGTGCGGCGTGGAGCAAGGATGACAAAGGATTCTTCTATAGCCGTTATGATGAGCCCAAAGGGACCGCGCTGCGGGACACGAATTATTTTCAGAAACTCTATTACCACCAGCTGGGAACATCGCAGGCGGAAGACAGGTTGATCTATGAGCGTCCCGATAATAAGGAACTCCTGTTTGGGGGAACGGTTACTGACGATGGCCGATATTTGGTCATTCATGTATCGCAGGGAACATCGCCTAAGAACCGGCTGTACTACAAAGATCTGACGAACGCCGATTCGCCCGTCGTGAAATTGCTGGACGACTTCGATGCGCAGTATCTGTTCGTCGATAATGACGGGCCGGTGTTCTGGATACAGACCGATCTGCAATCGCCGCGAAGCAAGTTGATCGCGATTGATACCCGCCATCCGGAGCGGGCGAGCTGGAAGACGATTGTGCCGGAGAGCAAAGACAAGCTGGAGCAAAGTACGGTTGTCGACAAGCGATTCTTGCTCAGCTACTTGAAGGACGCGCGGACGGAAGTTCGGGTGTACGACCTGCAGGGTAAGGCGATCCGGAATGTAGACTTGCCCGGGATTGGCACGGCTACGGGTTTTCAGGGCAAGAGGACAGACAAAGAGACGTTTTATTCCTTTACCAGCTTTATTTCGCCGACGACGGTTTATCGCTACGAGCCGTCGTCGGGAAAGAGTTCCGTTTTCAAGCAGCCCAAGGTGGATTTCGACCCGTCGCAGTACGAGACCAAGCAGGTGTTCTACAACAGCAAGGACGGCACGCGCGTGCCGATGTTCCTGACCTACAAGAAAGGACTGAAGCTGGATGGGCAGAATCCGACTTTGTTGTACGCCTATGGCGGGTTCGACATTTCGCTCACCCCGTCGTTTTCTGTTCCGAATCTGGTTTGGCTGGAGATGGGCGGGATTTATGCGCAGCCCAATCTGCGGGGCGGGGGTGAGTACGGAGAGGAGTGGCACCTGGCAGGGACGAAGGCGCACAAGCAAAATGTCTTTGATGATTTCATTGCGGCGGCGGAGTGGCTCATTGCCAACAAGTACACCTCCACGCCGAAGCTGGCGATCCGCGGCGGAAGCAATGGCGGCTTGCTGGTCGGGGCTTGCCTCACGCAGCGCCCGGATCTGTATGGTGCGACTCTGCCTCATGTCGGAGTGATGGATATGTTGCGCTTTCAGAAGTTCACCATCGGCTGGGCTTGGACTTCGGACTATGGGTCTTCGGATAATCCGGAGGATTTCAACGCTTTATACGCCTACTCGCCGTTACACAATTTGAAGCCGGGGACGAAGTATCCGCCGACTTTAATTGCTACCGCGGATCACGATGACCGGGTGGTACCAGGACATAGTTTTAAATTTGCCTCGACGATGCAGGCCGATCAGGCAGGACCGGCTGCCGTCTTAATCCGCATCGAAACCAAGGCGGGGCACGGGGCGGGAAAGCCCATTTCGAAGATCATTGATGAGACCGCGGACGAGTGGGCGTTTGTAGCTTACAACCTGAAGATGGACGTGAAGTTGCAATGAGCGCGGTTGCGCAGGCTTCTCTGTGGGGCCGGGGCAACGCAGCAAGTCAGGTGCATCGGATTGTGTACTGAGCGGTTAGCTCTGATAGGATTCATCGCGGAGGGCGTCCGTGGCCAAACTTGTACTCATCAAAACTGCACCGAGCGATACCTACATCAATCCCGAACATGTTGTCTGCATTGAAGCGGTGGGAACGGGCTCTCGGATTACGATGTCCGACGGAAGAGACTTCACCACGCCCGACGATAAGGACAGCGTCGCAGTACGCCTCTCGCAATAGTGTTCCCTGACATCCTGCAGAAGTACGATTTCGGAGGCGAGCCGTACGCCGATCTGCGGGTGCGATCCCGCAAATTCTGGCATTTTGCTAGCCATTTCCCGCAGTTCGCAATCCCCCAAGTTCGATGCTTTCTGTAGCCTAGAGGTTTATCCTCGGCATCATCTCTGCAACCCTGTAAGGCGCATCCACATCGAAGAGGGGCTACAGAAAGTGGAGGGCTTGATGGGAAAGCTTCGCTTGCTTGGGCTTTTCGGACCTCTATCCATTTTCATATCGGCCGCGTACCTTTTGAGCTGCCAGTCTTCTCCGTCTTCTTCTTCTCCCGGACCTGTCTCCACCGGGCCTATCCAACAAAAAAACGCCGCTGTTACCGGTGTGCTGATGTGGAAGGGTGATCCGTCCGGCTCGGGGAACTATGGGAGCGAAATAACTCTAACGCCCGCAAACGTGAACGCGTCACAGTTCGGGCGCCTGGGAACTTTTTCGGTGGACGGGATTCCCATCGCGCAACCATTGTATGTCTCAGGACTCGACATGGGCGCTGCGGGGACACACGACGTGGTGATTGTGGCCACAGAACACGACAGCGTGTATGGGTTCGATGCTGACCATCCCGATGCTAGGTCATTGTGGGAACGGCACTACGTGGATGCAGCGAACGGAATCACGCCGATGCCCGACAGCTTCGGCGGTCGTACCACCCTTGGCGGCGAAGTGGGAATTACAGGCACCCCGTTCATTGATGGCGATACTGGCGCGCTCTATTTTGTGACCACGCTGTCGCGGAATGGTGTGCCCGAACAGTGGCTGCGAGCCGTCAACATTCGCAACGGGAAGGATTATGGGCCAGGAAGCGTACAGATTCAGGCCAGCGTTGCGGGTGATGGAAGGGGAAGCGTGAACGGCCAGATCGCATTCGATCCTTCGAATCAGAACCAACGAATGGGCTTGACCGAGGTTGGGGGCGCAATCCTTGTAGGCTGGGGATCATTTTCCGATTGGGGTGTTTACCACGGATGGTTGATGGCTTACGATCCCACCACGCTGAAGCAGATCGCAGTCTTCAATCCCACTCCGGAAGCGCAGTCGACGGATGCGGCGGCAGGACCATCGGATTACGGCGGAGGCGGAGCCTTTTGGGGAGGTGGAGCAGCACCCGCGCTTGATACAGCGGGTAACATCTACCTTAATGCAGCGGATGGAAGTTTCAACGCCGACCAGGGTGGAAGGAATTATGGAGACACCATGCTCAAATTGAAATTGAGCGGAAGCGCCTTCAAAGTCGTGGACTGGTTCACGCCCTCCAATGCCGCATGCATCGATCTTCATGACCTCGAACTTGGCTCCGGGGGAGTGGCCTTGCTGCCCACGGACATCAGCAACGGCATCGCGCTCGCTGCCGCATTGAGCAAGGAGGGCCGCCTCTTCCTGGTGAACACCGCAACCATGGGAAAGTTCAATGCCGGTGGCGACAATCAGATTCCGCAGGAGTTTATGGTCGGGCAATACACCTGCTCGGACGCGGTCACGGGGGATGTAGCCGAAGGGCCGAATTGGAACCGGCTATACGGAAATCCGTCATATTGGAACGGCAATATCTATGTGGGGGCGTCAAATATGCCGCTCCAACAGTTTCATTTTGAAAATGGAGTGCTGAACCCGACCCCGTCCGCCATAGCACCCAGCCCGTACGGGTTGCGCGGGGGCAACAGCGTGGTCTCATCCAATGCTACCGAGAGCGGTATCGTGTGGGTGTATGAGAAAACTGCTGCGGGAACGGGCGTACTGCACGCTTATGACGCCAGCGATATCTCCAAGGAGCTTTGGAACAGCAGCATGAATACTGGTCGGGATGGGTTGGGGCAAGGGATCGGATTCGGGACGCCAGTCGTTGCTGAAGGGCGGGTGATTGCCGCCTACGATTCTGCCGTTGCCATTTACGGACTTCTTCAGTAAGGCAAAAAGACGAGCGCACTCACCCCGGCGAAGCGGACGGGTCTCGGCGGGAAAGGGCGGCACAAGACGAGCCTTTACGCCAAATCGGGAACGCGCCACTGCCCTACTGTGTTTCATGGTTTGACCGGCCTATTGCTACGTGTTATAAATTTCCGTTTTGCGCTGGTACGCCGAGGATAGAGAGTAACTCCTCTATCCTTACGGCGGGGTGCAGGAGTCGATCCGGCGCAGGACCCGACGCGGCCAAGCTTCATCACTCCTTTCGGTCTTGCGGTGGAAGCGTGTTCGGAAATTCCGGAAACAATTTCAGGCTTTTTGGCGTGCTCAGGGCGCGGGCCGGGAGATTGGGTCTGGATGACGACACCTAAACACGTTTGAATTCCTGAAACCGTCCAATTCGGAGGATTCTTTATGAGTAACTGGCTTGCCACGGCTGCGGTGATTTCCCGCCGCATGGCGACGAAAATCTCGGCTATAGCCGCGCTTCTGAGTCTGGGCGCGGTCTCCGCCTTAGCCCAACCGGAATCGGCAGGCGGCGAGGCTTCACTAAAGCTGCCGGACCTGTCCTCAGTCAGTTTTTTTAACGGATCGATCGACGGACACAGGCTGTTGCTGGTGGGCATCCTGTTCTGTCTGGGCGGGCTCGGCTTTGGCATGGCGATCTACATGCGCCTGAAGAACTTGCCCGTGCATCGAGCGATGCGGGAAATTTCTGAGTTGATCTACGAAACCTGCAAGACGTACCTGGTAACGCAAGGCAAGTTCATTCTGCTGCTGTGGGCATTTATTGCGGTCATTATTGCGGCTTATTTTGGGTGGCTGTCGCCGGTTCCGGGAAAGTCGGTGGGGCTCACGTTGCCCATCATTCTTGGGTTCAGCCTGGTTGGAATTGCGGGAAGCTATGGCGTGGCCTGGTTCGGTATCCGGGTGAACACTTTCGCGAACTCGCGGACGGCCTTCGCTTCCCTTCCCGGCAAGCCTTATCCCGTGTACCAGATTCCGCTTGAGGCCGGGATGAGTATCGGCATGATGCTGATCAGCGTGGAACTGCTGATCATGCTGTTCATCCTGCTGTTTGTGCCGGGTGATTACGCCGGCCCGTGCTTCATCGGATTCGCGATCGGTGAATCCCTGGGCGCGGCAGCACTGCGTATCGCAGGCGGAATCTTCACCAAGATTGCCGATATTGGGTCGGACTTGATGAAGATCGTATTCAAGATCAAGGAAGACGACGCGCGCAACCCCGGCGTCATTGCCGATTGCACGGGGGACAATGCCGGCGACTCCGTTGGCCCTTCGGCTGACGGATTTGAAACCTATGGAGTGACGGGCGTCGCGTTGATTACGTTCATCCTGCTGGGAGTAAAAGATCCAAGCGTCCAAGTGCAGTTGCTGGTTTGGATCTTTGTCATGCGCGTGATGATGCTGGTTTCGAGTTCGCTTTCGTACTTCCTCAATGGCGCAATTGCCAAGGCGAAATACGGATCGTCGAACGACATGAACTTCGAGGCGCCGCTGACCTCGTTGGTTTGGATCACCTCGTTAGTATCGATCGCGCTGACGTACCTGATCTCGTACTACACCATTCCGACACTGGGAACAGATGCGTCTCAATGGTGGAAGCTCTCAACGATTATCTCGTGCGGGACGCTGGCGGGCGCATTGATTCCAGAACTGGTCAAGGTATTCACTTCCGTCGATTCACGCCACGTGAAGGAGGTCGTGACCTCGGCGGAAGAAGGTGGAGCGTCCCTTGGTATTCTGTCGGGATTCGTGGCAGGTAATTTTTCGGGATACTATCTCGGACTTTCGATGATGTTCCTGATGGCCATTGCCTATTACATGAGCACGATGGGGCTGGCGGTGGCTGCAGGTATGCTGGCGCCGGCCGTGTTCGCGTTCGGGCTGGTGGCGTTCGGATTCTTGGGCATGGGCCCGGTCACAATCGCTGTGGATTCCTACGGTCCGGTGACGGACAACGCGCAATCGGTGTACGAGCTTTCGCTGATCGAGGCGGTGCCGAACGTGCAGTCCGAAATCCAGAAAGACTTCAACCTTTCCGTTAATTTCGAGCGCGCCAAGCACTTGCTGGAAGCAAATGATGGAGCGGGCAACACGTTCAAGGCCACGGCCAAGCCAGTTCTGATTGGCACGGCTGTGGTCGGCGCGACCACCATGATTTTTTCCATTATTATGGCGCTGACCAACGGGCTCACTGATACCGAGGGTGTGGGCAAGCTCTCTCTGCTTTATGCACCCTTCTTTTTAGGTCTGATCACCGGTGGAGCGATGATTTACTGGTTCACCGGCGCTTCAACGCAGGCGGTGACTACCGGCGCTTACCGCGCGGTGGAGTTCATCAAGGCCAACATCAAACTCGAAGGCGTCGAGAAAGCTTCGGTTGCGGATAGCAAGAAGGTGGTGGCCATCTGCACGCAATATGCGCAGAAAGGAATGTTGAACATCTTCATTGCGGTGTTCTTCGCCACGCTGGCTTTCGCGTTCGTGGATCCATTCTTCTTTGTGGGCTATCTGATCTCGATTGCAATTTTTGGCTTGTACCAGGCGATTTTCATGGCGAACGCCGGAGCCGCGTGGGATAACGCCAAGAAGATTGTCGAAGTCGAGTTGAAGCAGAAGGGGACTCCATTGCACGACGCGACCGTGATTGGCGATACGGTGGGCGATCCGTTCAAGGACACTTCTTCCGTTGCGCTGAATCCGGTGATCAAGTTCACTACCCTGTTCGGATTACTGGCAGTGGAATTGGCGGTAAGACTCGCCAGTGATCAGGGTCCGATATTGACTCGGATACTGGCGCTCGTCTTTTTTGTCGTTTCGTTTGCCTTCGTATACAAATCGTTCTTCGGAATGCGGATTAAACAAGGCGCGTAGTAGAAAGCCTTTCAGCAGGCGCCATCCGGCTTGCCGGATGGCGTTTTTGTTTCCTGGGAGGGAGCCGCGGGCTGCGGCATTGGAATCAAGCTTCGCTCGACCGGACAGCCGATGGCGGGTGCCCCTATATGCTTCTGGTCAGAACGACTGCTTCATCTTGGATTTGACGCTGTGGGCTAGCTTTTCAATCTGTTCGGCTTTTTTCAAAGCGTCAACCGAGATTACGCCTTCGCCTTTGTTCTGCAGGTAGTCGTTCAATTCCTGTGTCAACTGCGCTAGCTTCTCACCGTCCCTTTTCATTTCAGCCTGGCGTTGAAGGTTGGCTGCCATTGCCTGCTTTCGCTGCGTCTCGTCGTTGGGTCTGACAGGCACATTGCCCATGCCTTGACTTTGCGATACAGCAGGAGGGAGGTGGATCTGCTGTGCTGGTACTGTGCCGATCACCACGAGCATCATGGCGAGAAGAATTGATATCGACTTTGACATAAGGACCTGCCTGCAAACTATCGTAGGCAATTATTCCGCGAATTAGGCTAGGAAACAATAGGGTTGCGTTACAAGCACAGGGTCAGAAGCCAGGGGGACGGCGGGCAGGAACCGGCGGTGGTCCGGTTCGCTCAAATCACCGGTCGCGAGTGGTGGGCTTCTAGTTGGGCCCCTTCATTTTGTCTTTCACGCTTTTCGCCAGCTTCTCGATTTGTTCGGCTTTCTTCACGACGTCGACCGACAGGACATTTTCGTCCGACTTGTCGACATAAGATTTCAACTCCGTCGTGAGCTTTAGCAATTTGTCGGTGTCGTTCTTGAGGGCGGCGACGCGGTCCTTGGCGGCTTTCTTCTCCATCTCATGAGCCAGGCGGGCGTGGGCTTCGTCGGCATCAGTCGCAGGCGAGTTCAAGTCGCCCGGATTGACCACCCGGGGATCCTGGGCAAAACAAGGCATTGACAGCACGAGTGTAAGCACCCAAAGCGATCGTAAGGATTGCACGGAAACCTCGCAGCGGCGAATCGGCTCTCGGAAAATTATACGTCGCCGGGAAAGCGGATCACCACTGGGGCCAGTGAGGAGCACGGGTGAAGAAGTTAGTCGGTCTGCTTCGTTCTTGAGTGAGGGAAGGCACTCGCTGCGCTCGGGGCGGACGAGGCGTCCGCCCCTACACAACCGTTTATAGGGCGCTCATGTTGGCCAGGAATTCGCCATTGGACTTCGTCTTGCTCAGTTTATCGATCAGCAATTCCATAGCTTCCACGGGCGAGAGCGGGTTCAGAACCTTGCGGAGAACCCAGATCCTCGAAAGGTCTTCTTTCGGGATGAGGAGTTCTTCCTTACGGGTGCCGGAGCGCTGGATGTCGATAGCCGGGAAGACGCGCTTATCGACCAGTTTGCGCTCGAGAATGATTTCGCTGTTGCCGGTGCCTTTGAATTCCTCGAAGATCACGTCATCCATGCGGGAACCGGTGTCGATCAAGGCGGTGGCGATAATAGTCAGCGAGCCGCCTTCTTCGATGTTACGGGCGGATCCAAAAAAACGCTTCGGGCGCTGCAATGCATTGGAGTCGACGCCGCCGGAGAGGACTTTGCCGCTGGGCGGAACGATGGTGTTGTAGGCGCGAGCCAGACGGGTAATCGAATCGAGCAAGATCACCACGTCGCGCTTGTGCTCAACCAGCCTCTTGGCTTTTTCGATCACCATCTCCGCGACCTGAACGTGACGAGCAGCGGGCTCGTCGAAGGTTGAGGAAATCACTTCCCCTTTGACCGAGCGCTGCATGTCGGTCACTTCTTCCGGGCGCTCGTCAATCAGCAAGACCATCAGCACGACTTCTGGATGGTTTGTGGTGATCGAGTTAGCGACATTCTGCAACAGCATGGTCTTTCCGGCGCGGGGGGGAGAAACGATTAGACCGCGCTGGCCCTTGCCGAGCGGCGTGAGCAGATCCATGACGCGGGCGCTGGCGTTGTCGCGCGTCGTTTCCAGTTTGACGCGCTCCTGCGGGTACAGTGGCGTCAGGTTGTCGAACAAAATCTTGTTTCGGGCTTCGTCAGGAGATTCGAAGTTGACGGCTTCAATCTTGACGAGCGCGAAGTATTTTTCGCCTTCATGGGGCGGGCGCACCTGTCCGCTGATGGTGTCGCCGGTCTTTAGGTCAAATTTGCGGATCTGGGACGGGGAGACGTAGATGTCGTCTGGCCCGGGAAGGTAATTGTAGTCGGGCGAGCGAAGGAAGCCGTAACCGTCGGGAAGGATTTCGAGGACGCCTTCGGCGAAGATGTGGCCTTCTTTTTCGCTCTGCGCCTGCAGGATTTTAAAGATGAGGTCCTGCTTGCGCATACCACTGGCACCGGGCAGATCCAAGGTCCTTGCGATCTTGGTCAACTCGGTGATGTTCTTTTCTTTTAGTTCAGCAATGGTCATTGATTCACCTGAACCCGTGCACTAGAGCATTCGGTAGTGTCGACGGGAGATTTTTCAAAAAAGGAGGGGACTCAGGAAAGATGCGAAATACAACGCCAGGCAGGAGGGCGGGGCTGGTTTAAGCAGCCCGCCGTTGTGCCTCGGCAACGTTCTCTGGTTCCGACAAAACTGCCTGCCGCTCCGAGTCAGCGATCCGGTCCAATACGCCGTTCATGGTTTCCTGGATGCGGGTGCTGGGCCGGTGGAACTTCCGCGTGGCCTTGGAGGCAAGCTGACAAAGCATATAACGATTGCGAAGAGTCTGTAAAGCGTCAAACACACGATCAGAGCGCATGAGCGGTGGTTCTCCTTACTATATGATTGTGACCTTTCGCCTGTCCTTTCGCTAAGGAGGGTGACCGGAAACCCCAGTTTCCGACCTAAGTCACTGATTCCGATTAGGTTGTAAAGGATTCAGCGTAAAACTCACTTGTTGAATAGATGCGCCGTGGGACTTCGAAGATGCTCGATTTTCCGGGCTTAGCTCTGCGGCGGAGGTGAATACAACGGCAACCTAGGAGCTCCGGTGTCCCTCGGAACACGCTAATTTAGCTGCACGGCGCGAAGAGGTCAAGCGATTAATTGTAAACTCATCGTAATCTCGTGTGGAAAACGAACCATGTTGAGCCAAGCTTCGCGATATCAATGAGTTGAGGCTTGGGCATACCACCGCAAAAGGGCTATTTGGCTGGGCGCGCGTGTAGGAGAATGGGGTCATGAATGGAGTGAGGATGGACACTTGGCTGTGGGCCGCGCGTTTTTACAAGACGCGTAACTTGGCAAAAAAGGCTTGCGAGTTGGGCAGAATCCAGACAAATGGGAACCTAGCCAAGGCGGCTCGGGAGGTCCGGGTAGGCAACATGCTGCGCGTCATCAATGAGGGTGGAGAATTCGAAATCGAGGTTTTGGGATTGAGCGAAGTGCGCGGCCCCGCAGCCGAAGCGCAGAAACTCTATCGAGAAACCGAGGCCAGCAAAGAAATGCGCCAGAAGGTAGCGGCCGAACGAAGGGGGGCACGAGAGTTTGAGATTTTGCCGGCGGCTCGACCGTCCAAGCGTGATCGAAGGAGGATTATCCAATTTCGAGGCAGAGGATGATTCCCACTGCGATGGCCTAATTGGGATGGCTGCATTGGGCCAGGCCTGAGTATCTAGAAGTCACCCAGAGGTACACTGCGCGAATTCCTCTGTGACACCCAGTGTCCTCTGTGGTGATCTTTCTAGCGCGGCCAGAGCCAGCCGAAGGTTCCGGCGGTGAGTAGCGCATACACTAGCCCATCGACTACTTCTTTGATGGTGAAGCCCCAGGTTTGGCCTTTCCAGATGGCATTGCTCATACTCCCGAAACCATAGGCTAGGAATGCGGCAGTCCCTACCACGCGAAAGACTGAAAGGTAGTACGCGCCGGGCGCGACCGTGTGCGCGGTCAGGTAAGCCACGAAGAAGCTGATCAGCAGGCAATAGACAAACCACATACCGAGGAATTTCGGCAGGGCGGGAGGACCGCTGGGGAACACCGTAATCATTCCGACCGGTCCCTGTTTATATTTCTCGACCATCGCGGGCAACTTCATTTCTTTGGGCGTGCAGTATGGAAAGACGTAGTGTCCACGCGTGAGGCCAGCAGCGCGAAGCGCAGGAAGGATTTTTTCTTCGTCTATCCTCTGGTAATCGCCTTTGTGGTATGGCAGCAGCATGTGCATGATGGAGCTGGCGATAAATACGATGACTGCAGAGAGGACGATCGGCAGCCAGAGAGCGGAGAGTGGAACCATGCGGAACCTCCTATCGAGATGTTGAGGACGTGGCGAGGCTACCGTTTCGGGTGCAAGAGGTCAAGCGGGCAGCGATCTGATTAAGAACGCCGTCAAGATTTCATCTCGCGCCCAAAGAGCGGCATCTAATGAGGGCTATGACGACCGAAACCAATACAACGCACGTAGACAGAATGGGTGGGGCCAACAGCGACAATTCGCATCTGCATGGGTGGCTGGAACAGCTAGTCGGACAGAAAGGCAGCGACCTGCTGCTTGTCTCCGGCGCTCCAGCGGCGGTTCGCACCGAGGGAGTCTTGTCCACGCTTGGGGAGAGCGCTTTGAGCGGCAAGGAAATTGAGGCGGCCGTACTGCCTGCCCTGGCGGCTCACGCCCGCGAGGAGTATCAGCAGTATGGGATTGCGGATTCGTCTTACCGCGTACCAGGGCTTGGGCGATTCCGTATCAACCTGCACCGCGAGCGCGGGCGCGCAGCCGCAACCGTGCGCGCGTTGCCATCGACGATCCCAACTCTGGAGGAACTGCATCTCCCTGCCGGCGTCGGGGCATTGGCAAAGCTGCAGCGTGGACTGGTGATCATCGGCGGCGCCACCGGTTCCGGCAAATCCACTACTCTGGCTGCGCTGGTCAACGAAATTAACCGGGAGACTTCGCGGCATATCGTCACCATTGAAGACCCGATCGAGTACGAGCACCAGCACAACCGCAGCGTCGTGGAACAGGTGGAGATCGGGATTGACGCACCAGACTTCCCTACTGCTTTGCGCGCAGCCATGCGGCAGGCGCCGGACGTGATCGTCGTCGGGGAAATGCGGGATCCCGAAACCGCGCGCATCGCCTTATCCGCGGCGGAAACGGGGCATCTGGTATTTACTACGCTGCACACCACCGATGCCGCTTCCACGGTGTCCCGAATCGCGGATTCGTTTCCCCAGGAGCGGCAGCATTCGATTCGCGCCGAGATCGCCATGGCTTTGGCCGCGATGCTCACGCAGAACCTGCTTCCGCATCGGAACGGCGGACGCGTGCCTGCGGCGGAACTACTGATGGTGGGATACGGCGCGCGGCAGCATATCCGCAAGAATGCGTTGCAGCATCTGCATCAGGAAATCACGATTACTCGAAAGCAGGGTTCGTTTACCCTGGAAGAGTCTCTGGCCCAGCTTGTTTTCCAACAAGCGCTCAGCCGTGAAGATGCCATGACTAGGGCGCTGCACCCCGACGATCTCGACACCATGCTGAAGGCTCGGGGCTTCTGAGCCACAGATCTGTAGGGGTGAGCCGGGTATCCATTGCCCTTGGGCCTAAGCCCAGTAGGTGCGGTCAAGGCTGCGATATTGGATGGCTTCGGCGATATGTTTCGGCGCCAAATCCGGTGCATCTTCGAGGTCGGCAATGGTACGAGCGACTTTGAGAATCCGGTCGTGGGCGCGCGCGCTGAGACCTTGCTGCGTCATGGCGCGTTCCAGCAGGCGCTCGCAATCGGCAGAGAGATTGCAGAAAGTCCGGATATGCCGCGAGCTCATCTGAGCATTGCAGTAGAGCTTCTCGCGCGAGGAGGCGAAACGGTCGAGCTGTTTCCGGCGGGCGGAGATAACGCGCTCGCGGATCTGGGCCGATGGTTCCGGCTCCGTGGCGGAGCGCATCTCTTTGTAGTTCACCGCCGGCACATCAATATGAATGTCGATTCGATCCATCAGCGGGCCGGAGATCTTTGAGATGTACCGTTGGATCATCGGTGGCGTGCACTGACATTCGCGCGTGCGGTCATTGTGAAATCCGCAAGGGCAAGGATTCATAGCAGCAGCGAGCATGAAGCGCGCGGGAAAGGTCAGGGACATGGAGGCGCGGGCGATGCTCACCGTCCCATCTTCCAGGGGCTGCCGCAGAACTTCCAGCACATTGCGCGGGAATTCCGGCAGTTCATCCAGAAACAGCAAGCCGTTGTGAGCGAGGGAAACTTCCCCGGGACGTGGGATCACCCCGCCGCCGATCAGCCCCGCATCCGAGATGGTGTGATGGGGCGAGCGGTAGGGACGGGTTCCCACCAATCCCGTGCCCTGGTCGAGCACTCCCGCGACGCTATGAATCTTGGTCGTCTCCAGAGCTTCTTCGAACGTGAAGGGTGGGAGAATCGTGGGCATGCGCTTGGCCAGCATGGTCTTGCCCGAACCGGGAGGTCCGATCATCAGGATGTTATGGCCGCCGGCGCAGGCGATCTCAAGGGCGCGCTTGGCCGTGTGCTGTCCGCGTACCTCCTTGAAGTCGATGAAGAATTGCTGCGCTTGGCGCAGAAGGGAGTCGCCGTCGGCCTTCATGGGTACGATGCCATTGCCCGAGTTCACGAAATGGATAACGTCGAGTAAAGAGCGGACCGGGTACACCTCGACGCCGCCGACCATGGCAGCTTCTTTCGCATTCGCCTCGGGAACCACCATGCGCGAGATCTTCCGTCCCCGCGCCTCGAGGGCGATGGGCAATGCGCCACGGACGCCCCGCACGCCCCCATCCAGCGAAAGCTCCCCCACAAAAAGGCAATCCGCAATTTCCTTCCTGGTCAGCCCGCCGTATGCGCCCACGATGCCAAGCGCCATTGGCAAGTCGAATCCTGAGCCTTCCTTCTTGATATCCGCCGGAGCGAGATTGATGGTGATCTGGGTGGGGGGGATGTCATATCCACAGTTCTTGAGAGCAGCGCGGACGCGGTCGCGGCTCTCGCGCACCGCGGCGTCGGGCAGGCCCACCGTATGGAAGTGGTCCTGGTCGGACTTGATGCCTGAACAGTCGACTTCCACCTGGATGATATTGGCGTCGATGCCGTAAACCGCGGCGCTAAGCGTCTTGTAGAGCATGGGCGAGATTCGCGATCGAGCTTTTGGCTGCGCACACGTGCTCGGGCGCACGGAAGCTCAAATTTCAACTCTCCGTGTCCGGATGTCGCACTTCCAAAGTAGGAGCTTAAAAGAAGCGGGTATGTGACGAATGTCACCTTGGAGGGGAAAATTCTCCTGTAAGCCCATTTTGGGACGGCCCCAGGGACTAATGTGCACTCCCTTCCGTACCAAACTGTTTACATGGGTTGGCTGGTGCTGGGCTATAGAATGAGATGGCATTCTGGTAAACAGCCCAAGGTGTATGAGCCCAGACCGTAATCCCACCTCGCAACGCTCCCCCGGCCATCTGGAGCAGCAAGAATCCCAGCTTTGGCGTTGGACTCTGCTGTTCATGATCCTGCTGGCCGTGGCGTTAGCAGGACTAATGTGGGAGCGGCTGGAGACGGTCCCGTTTCATCTGCGCGCGATTCCGCTGGGCGTACTGGCGCTGTCGATCCTGTTTGCAGTCTATGCGTTCGGCCGGCGGCGCGAGGTGAGCGAACTCAAGGACGCGCTGCGCGGTTTGCAGGAACATGTGGGCGCGGCTCCGTCGGAAGAGCAACTGGACCAACTCAGCCAGGTCATCATGCGTTCCCAGCGCAACTTCAAGGAGTTGATCGACTCCTTCGACGACCTGGCGTGCGCAGTATCTCTGGACGGGACCTTGCGGACAGTCAACAAGCGGGTTGCGGAGCTGACCGGGCTGAAGTACTCCGAACTGATTGGACGCAAGATTTACGATTTTTTGGAAGAACCGGCGCGAGAGGAAGCGGAGCGCGAGTTAGGACGCTTCCTGGAGAAGAAGCACTGGGCGGGAACGGTCAAGATCCGCCTCAAGAACAGCACGCGGGCGCTGTATTTCGAGTGCGTGGTCAACGGCATCATCAAAGGCGATGAACTTGCGGGAGCGAGCATCCTGGGCCATGACGTCACGGAGCAGCGCGAAAAGGAACTGCGCTTCACCGAGTTGTTTGAGACATTGCAGGAAGGGGTCTACTTCAGCACACCGGAGGGGCATTTGCTGGACGCGAATCCCGCGCTGGTGAGCCTGCTGGGGTTTCAAGACAAGCGTGAACTGCTGGCAGTGGCGCCGGCGGCCTTGAACTTCGATCCGGGAGCCCCGGTGCTGGGGCGGGCGGCAGATGACGGTGGCGGAGTGCGTACTCGTGAGATCCGGTTGCGGCGGAAAGATGGGGCACCCGCCGTGTTTCTCGATTCATCGCGGGC
This sequence comes from Candidatus Sulfotelmatobacter sp., assembly GCA_025928375.1. Lineage (GTDB taxonomy): Bacteria > Acidobacteriota > Terriglobia > Terriglobales > Acidobacteriaceae > Sulfotelmatobacter. The sequence goes on along the minus strand of JAICJP010000010.1, from coordinate 13,753 downwards.
CGTGTGGGATGCCGCCGGGAAAATCATCCGCTACCAGGGAACGCTGGTAGACATCACGGAAAAGCGCAATATGGAGTGGGAACTGGCGCAACAGGAGGAATTCCGGCGCCGGCTGCTGGAGAGCTTCCCTGACCTGATTCTCGTGGTCGATCTGGAAGAGCGCTACACCTTCGTAAGTTCGCGGGCGAAGGATTTGCTCGGCTACGAAGCCAAGGACATGCTGCGGAAAAAGATCAGCGACCTCGAAAATCATTCTCCCGAACTGGCGGCACTGTATCGGGACGTGGTCTCCGGGAAACAGGTGTTTGGGTCGGCGGAGTACAGCGCTCGTCATCAGAATGGAACCTGGCGAACCATGCGCGCCTCTGCCAGCCAATTGGTCGAAGGCGAGGGCAACCCCAGCGGCGTAATCATCTCCGTCCGCGATATCACCATTGAACGCAAACTGGAGCAACAAGTAGTGCAGAGCGAACGTCTGGCGGCTATGGGAGCAATGATCGGGGGCGTCGCGCACGAATTGAATAATCCCCTTACGGCCATTCTGGGCGTCAGTGAACTGCTGCAGGATGTCGAGACGAACGAAACTGCGCGCAAGCAGGTGGCGCTTCTGCAACAGCAGGCACGACGGGCGGCCGAGATCGTTCAGAACCTTACCTACTTCTCGCGCCCACCGGCTCCTGGAAAGAGCAAGATCAACCTCAGCGAAGTAGTGGAGCGGACCTTAAACCTGCACGCGTATTCCTTGCGCAAGAACAACATCACCGTGGACTTCCTGAAAGAAAACGGAATGCCATACGCCTCGGGAGATCCCCATCAGCTGATGCAGGTGTTCTTGAACCTGATCCTCAACGCCGAGCAGGCCATTCGGGAGGCGCACGAAAAAGGCACGCTGCGGATTCGCATGGGGCGGGGAGAAAATACGGTGTGGGTCAGCTTCCATGATGACGGCGCCGGGATCCCGAAAGAAAACCTGTTGAACATCTTTGACCCGTTCTACACGACCAAGCGTCCGGGGCGCGGGACCGGGCTGGGTTTGAGCATCTGCAAGTCGGTGATGAAGGAACACAACGGGAGCATCGAGGCGGCCAATGCTCCGGGTGGCGGAGCGGTGTTCACCGTGACTCTGCCAGCGGCGGGAGTGAACTAGCTCACCTTCTAGCCTTCGAAGGAAGCTTTTCTGCCGTGTAAGTCATGGTTGTGCCGCGTTGCTTGTCTATCGATTCGACCCCCATGGTTTTGCCGTCTTTGGAAAGCGTCATGCGGGAGACCGTCATAATCTCCCCCTGGTGCTTGTCAGTCTCCTCCAGGGTGTTTTCATCTACAAGAGTCAGCGAGACGGTCGTGAGCCAGTCTCGTCCCAAAGGATAATCTTTGCCATCGAACTTCGCTTCGAAGCTGTCACTACCATCGGAGATCCTCAATCCATTTGGGATGGATCGATAGGTTGTCAGCGTTCCAGCTTGAGTATCGTTGCGAATGCTTCGCATTTGCCACTTGCCGGAAAGCGTGTGCGAACCCGCCGGAGCCTCCCCGACGCGAATGAATCCCGCCTTTCCGGTGACTGATTCTTTGCCTCCAAGATTCTGAAATTCTTCGAGCATCGTCCTTCGGTCCGGAGACACCGTTTCCTTGGAGAGCGCTACCGCCCTGCCCAGTTTCTTGAAGGTGAAATTAACCGACCGGTCGTTCAGGATCCGAACCGCAATGGTGTCGTAATAATTCTCGTGACCTGCCGCGCTTTGATCGGTGCCGTCTGCTTTCACATCAACCTTTGGAACGCAGCTCAGGCATTGATACACTGCATTCGCGATGAGGTATTCCTCGGGCGGACCCGAGAATCGGAGCGTATCCATCTTCATCTTCCAGGTTCCATCGAAGCGAGTCTGAGCGAGCATCGGCGCGGCGGCTAGAAACAGGACCGCGGCCAGACGAATCGGCATGGGGGCCTCACCAGAGACGGTATTTGAGCCCAAAGACAAATTGGATGCATGACCGCGCTTCGCGCTGGGCGGGCCTGACGGAATGCGTCCGTCCTTACGTGGTTACCTCTCTACTGCCATGGCTACTGCGTTGCCCCCACCCAGGCAGAGAGCAGCGATGCCGCGTTTCACGTCGCGGCGGATCATCTCGTAGATCAATGTGACCAGGACGCGAGCGCCGCTGGCGCCGATAGGATGGCCGATTGCAACCGCACCCCCATTCACATTCACTTTGTCCAGGTTGAGGCCCAACTCTCGGATCACTCCTAGGGCTTGGACTGAAAAGGCCTCGTTCAGTTCGTAGAGATCGACATCTTCGTTCTTCCAGCCGGTCTTCTCCCATATCTGGCGCACCGCACTCACCGGGGCCATCATGACCCATTTGGGTTCGACGCCGCTGGTGGCTTGCGCCACGATGCGGACCATGGGCTTAGTGCCCAGCTCTTTGGCGCGCTGCGCGCTGGTCACTACCACGGCCGCCGCTCCGTCGTTCACTCCCGGTGCATTTCCGGCAGTGACCGTGCCATCCTTTTTGAATGCTGGCTTCAACGCGCGCAGGATTTCAATGGTCGTGTCTTCGCGCGGGCCTTCATCTTTGTCGAAGATCACCGGGGCAGCGCCTTTCTTCTTCGCGGGGATTTCGACTGGAACGATCTGCGCTTTGAAGCGGCACTCTTTGATGGCTGAAACGGCCTTGCGATGCGAGTTCACCGCGAACTCGTCCTGCTCCTCGCGGGTGATGCCGTATTTTTCGGCGACGTTCTCGCCCGTGATGCCCATGTGGTAGTCGTTGTACACGTCCCAGAGTCCGTCATGAACCATGGAGTCGATGATCTGCGCATTGCCAAGGCGGTATCCCTTGCGCGCCTGAGGAAGAAGATAAGGAGCATTCGTCATCGACTCCATTCCGCCGGCGACGACGATGGAACTGTTTCCGGTCTGCACCGCTTGCGCGGCGAGTGCGACCGATTTCAATCCCGAGCCGCAAACTTTGTTTATTGTCATGGCACCTGTCGCGGGAGAGAGTCCGCCGAAGATTGCGGCCTGGCGCGCGGGATTTTGACCGAGTCCGGCGGAGACGACGTTGCCCATGATGCACTCGTCCACTTGTGCGGGATCGAGGCCGGCGCGCTTCACCGCTTCGCGCACGACGATGGCTCCCAGTTGCGGCGCGCTGAAATCACTGAGACTGCCCTGAAATTTTCCGACCGGGGTGCGACAGCCGGAGAGGATAACTGCATCATCGAAAGTGGGCATAAAATGCGGCTCCTACGCTGATTTCGCTCCTCTCATTATAGAGGTTGCAGGAAAAAGTTGTTGATGCCGGCCGCGCACGGCGATGCCTTCGGCCGTAACCCGAATGCACGATCAATCCCCCAACGATGGGAACGAGTTTGCGCGAGCGCAATGCAGTACAGGAGACCTCCGAGACCGAATGAGTGTGCTCACAGGAAAATTTTGGTTGACTTTCGGCAAAGAAATTCGTGCGCGATGACTTTGGTGTCACGATTGGCGCGAAGGAACGATCATTTTTTTCTTGACTTCATTTTTCAATAACTCTATACATCAACTAGTTGCAGTAGAACAGCACTGCAAATTTTCCATGAAGAATGGAAGGGAGAATAGGAACAATGGCAACCAAGAAAAAGGCAAAGAAGAAAAAGAAACACTAAGTAAGTTGAGTACGAAGTCAAAAGGGGACGCGAAATGCGTCCCCTAAGTTTTTGGGGAGGAAGTTTCGGGTTTCAAAGTACCAGTGTTGTCGGCGACCCGCTGAGCGTAGTCAGCTCAGTTGGATTGCGAGGTGGGGACTTCGGCGCGGTGCGGAATGCGCTTTTCCTTCTCGGGGCACAAACTGCGATACGCGCAGAAGTTGCAGTGGATGCCGGCCTTCGGATCGAAGATGCCGTCCGCAATGCCCTGGGCCGCGGCTTCGACCCGATTGCGCGCGGCGATCAGGTCTGACTCAGAGCGGATGGTCACGACCGGAACGTTCTGTTCCATGTTGTGAAACATCAGCGCTCCGACTTGATATCGCCACTTTTCGTGTGCCGCAATGGCATACAAAGAGAGCTGCAGACTCTGATCCGCGTCTTCCTGGTCGCGGCCTTTCCCGGTCTTGTAGTCGATGATGGCGACGCTGCCGTCAGGCCGGCGGTCGATGCGATCGATTCGGCCGACTACCAGCGTTTCTCCAATCCGGATTTCAAACGACTCTTCCGTATGCAGGACTTGCGTCGCAGGAATGGCTCGGGCTGAGGCAAGGAACTCGCGTAATTGCGCGATCCCCTGCGTTTGATAGAGTTCCTGCTGGTAGAACTCCTGAATCTTGGCATCCGCAAGATCTTGACGGAACAGATCGATGAGTTCTTCATCCGTTTTAGGGCGGCCGGCGCGAACAGAATCGAAGTACGTCTTGAGCACGCGATGAATGGCGGCACCGTACTGCATGGCAGCAGCAGGTTTGGCCGCCAGACGCCAGTCGCGATCCAGTTTGAATCGCAACCCGCAGCGCTCGTACGTGTCGACGGCAGAGGCGCTCAGGCGCGTGTGCAGGCCATCGAGTACCGGCATTTCCAGCCAGAGAGTGGTTTGCGACTCGGCCGGATATAGCGGCGAGGCGCCCGCCCGCATGTCGAGCGTGCCCTGCGCGCCGCTGGCGGGAATGGGCCGGAACCAGCCGGCAATACCGGGCTTGGAGCACAACTCCCGGATATATCCCGGAGGCGTTTTATCGGTCTTCCCCCCTCCCTCACGCGCATAAATGCGCAAAGAGTCACGGGCACGGGTCATCGCGACGTAAAACAACCGACGCTCTTCCTGCGCATGCATCGCCTTATCATCGGCCTGGGTCAGAGAGTCAGGATCCCGCAACTCGCGGGGGAAAGCGACCAGCGTCTCCTTGTAGGACGCGGGAAACGAACTCGAATTGGCGCGGAGAATAAACACATGGGGGAATTCGAGGCCCTTGGCTCCGTGCACGGTCATCAGACGCACCGCGTTTTCGCCTTCGCTGGCCTGTAGCGGGATCACGCCTCCGGCTTCGCGGAAGTACTCGAGATACTCCATCAGTTCCTGCAGTTCGATCGTCTTGTTGACCTTCTTTTTCTCCCATTCCTGAACGAAGTAAAGAGCGGCGCGAAGAATCGGAGAGGAAAGATCGAGCGAAAATTCTCTGACGATGATCTGTGCGGCCAAAAGAGCCTTGGCATCGCGCCGGCGAATTTCTTCGCGTGCCGTCTGAATGGCGTCGAGCACGGTGGCTCCGCCCTTCACACGATCGAGCGCGGAAGAGAGCGGAACGACCTTGCTGTCCCGCCTCTCCCGAGCAATGGCACGCATCACCTGCCGTAACTGTTGGGGGTCGATCTGAAAGCAGGGCAAAGCGGCGACCCGAAACAGGCTCACGTCGTCGCCGGAGTTCACCACAGCGCTAAGGCATGCGAAGAAGTCACGGGCTTCTGGCGTGTCGGAAACATCCATGCTCTCAATTACGAACGGGATATCCGCTTCCGCTAGTTCAAGCACGACATCGTCCCTGTGGAAGTGGGAACGGTACAGAATTCCAAAATCCGACCACTTGCACCTGGATCTTTTCTGCAGGTCGCGGATCGTGCTGACAATATTGGCGCCTTCCGCATCGCGGCTGGTAAGAATCACTGCTTCCACAGGCGGGCTCGACAGCTTTTGGCCACAGTTCAATGCGTCTTCCTCGCGAGCCGACTGCAATGGAACTCGCTGGTATGCCCGAGCGCCGGTCGAATCCTTCGCAGCCACCGGAGGATTCTGATCGATCACCGCGAATGCGGTACGCAGAATCGGCGTCGTGGACCGACGGTTCTTTTGTAAGACAACAAACCTCGTGGAAGGAAACCTTCGCTGGAACAACTCGAAGGCGGCGCTCGAAGCTCCACGGAACCGGTAGATTCCCTGGTCGGGATCGCCAACTGCGAAAAGATTTGCCTCCGGGCCGGCCAGGCGGCTGAGAATTCGGATCTGGGCGAAGTTGGCGTCCTGGAATTCGTCGGCAAGAATGAAGCGCGCGCGGGCGCGAGCTTCGCTGAGAACGCGGTCATCGCTGTGCAGGATCTCGTGCGCACGCGTAATCATATGGCCGAACGTGCCCAGGTTTTCTTCGCGCAGCCAGCGCTCCATCGAGGAGAACACGCGGGCGATTTCGCGGCAGCGCCCGAGCACTTCCGCGTCCGTCAGCGCGTTCTTGCTCTTGGCGACCCGGGGGATGGAAACTTCTGCGCGGGCCAACCGTTCGACATATTCCTGGTAGTTTTCGGGAGTGACCAGTTCGTCGTGGCAGCGGGCAACGAATTTCAGGAGATCGCTCAGGAACTGGCCGATGTTGGCGGCGCGAATGAAATGCTCAAGGTGAAGATCCCGAATGCGACGGCGCAGGTAGATCCATAGATCCTGCTCATCAAGAACACCAAAGTCTTTGCCGCACCGCTTCAACAGGTCCAGGCAGTAATCGTGGAAGGTGGTGGCGTGAACGGTTTTGCCCGCCAGCAGGCTGCGCACGCGATCGCGCATTTCAGCCGCCGCATTACGGGTATAGGTAAGGGCCAGGATTTCGTCCGGTTGCGCATGACCTTCTCGGACCAGTTGTTCGATGCGATGCGTAAGGACGGAGGTCTTGCCAGTGCCCGCTCCAGCGACCACCAGCATAGGGCCATGAACATGCTCAATGGCCTGGCGCTGACGCTCATCGGCAATAAACGGACGGGAACTCGACTTCTGGGACGGCATGAAGGCTCAGGATATCACCTGCGCACCTGAGGGACGTTGTGCGAAACGGAGTCATGTAGGGACGGCCGCCATCGGCTGTCCAGCGGAGCGGAGCTCCGCCGTAGCGTCACAATGCCCAGAAAGCCGGCAATCTTCGCTCGAGCGGCAGCCGTCGGCGGCTGTCGTTACATTGGCTTCTACTTCCCTGCTGTTGCATCCACCTGGAAAATGCCGAACGTATTGCCTTCGGGATCCACGAAGTATCCTTGCCAACAGGTGTTGGGGACTGCGAACTTGGCCATGGCCACAATCCCGCCCGAATCTGTGATCGTTTTTGCAGTCGAGTCGAAGTTTTCCACTTCCAGAGAGCACACGAATGCATTGGCGCCGGAGTGCGGCGGGGGCGCGGGAGCTGGGCGTTTCAACAGGCCACCACGTGAGCCCCCAGTTTCAATCGTCCAGTAAGCGATTGGGAGCCCCGGGACTTCCGAGAACTTCCATCCAAACACCCGCGAATAAAAGTTAATGGCGCGCTTGGGTTCATCAGCCTGGATTTCGAAGTAGATGTGGCCCTTATTCATGCTCCCCTCCGAATGAATTCGAATCGCGATTACTCCGCCATTGTAATTGCGGTGGCGGCGATGGCCGCGGTTTCGACGCGAAGAATGGTCGAGCCTAGAGAAGCCGAGATCCAGGCCTCGTTGCTGAACAGTTGCAGTTCATCTTCCGCCCAACCTCCTTCGGGGCCGATGGCGAGCAAAATTTCGCCTTCGCCTTTGTGCGCCGAAAGAACTTCGCGCAGCGTGTCCTCCTGCTCGGATTCATTGAGGAGGATTCGGAGTGCGGCGGCAAGCTTGACGCCTTCCTGCACCTTCATGGGAGTGGTGATCTCTGCGACTGCGGAGCGGCGCGATTGTTCGGATGCCTGCAGAGCGATTTTGCGCCAGCGCTCAACCCGCTTGGCCGAAGCGGCTGCGAGATGCGCGTCGGTGCGGCGGGCGATCACCGGGACGATCTTCGCCACGCCGAGTTCGGTGCATTTTTCAATAGCCCACTCCAGGCGATCAAATTTGAAGATGGAGAGCAACAGGGTGATGTTGGCGGACGAATGGGCGCCTAGTTCCTCTCCCAATTCAAATTCAACCCTGCCATCACGGACGCTGATGATTCTGCCCCGGCGCACAGCGGAGCCGGTAGCAATGTCGAATTCCTGGCCTACGCGGGCGCGCAGGGCGCGAATGAGATGATCGGCGTGTTCGCCCAGCAGCGCCGCGTGAGTTTCAGAAACTTCGTCGGCGATCCAGCGGCGGCGGGTCATGCTTGCAGATGAGAACCAGAGCTAACTGCGGCGATTGGCGCGTCTGTTACGGCGCTGAAGAGCTGGTCTTCCACTTCCATTACTGGAACATATCTTTCATTTTGCCCAGGAACGATTGCAGCAGCGGTTGATTATCCACCTTGGAGAGCGCGTCCAATTCCTGCAGCAATTCTTTCTGGCGTTTGTTTAGCTTGGTCGGGACTTGGACTCGCACTTCGACATAGAGATCGCCTTTCCCGCGTCCGTTCACGACAGGCACGCCTTTGTTGCGGATGCGGAACGTGGTGTTCGGCTGCGTGCCCTCGGGAATCTGCAGGGTGTGCTCGCCTTCCATGGTAGGCACGCGGACCTCTGCTCCAATTGCAGCCTGAGGAATTGAGATCGGGACCACGCAATGAAGGTCATTGCCCTCGCGCGCAAAGAACGGATGATCCTTCACGTGAAGGACAACGTAGAGGTCGCCTGCCGGCCCGCCAAACTGGCCGACTTCTCCCGCTCCCGAGAAGCGGATGCGGGTTCCGTCTTCGACCCCGGCGGGAATCTTGGCGTCCACGGTCCGCTGGCGCAGGATTCGGCCTTCGCCCTTGCACTTGGGGCAAGGGTCGGTAATCACACTGCCGGAGCCCTGGCATGTAGGACAAGTGCGAGCGATGCTGAAGAAACCTTGCTGATACCGGACTTGTCCGCGGCCATTGCAGGAGCGGCAGGTGGTTGGACCTTTTCCGGGGGCCGAACCCGAACCCTGACAATCCTCGCAGGCCTCGTGGCGGCGGACCGTGACTTTCTTTTCCACGCCGAAGAAAGCTTCCTCGAATTCGAGGGTCATGTCTTCGCGGAGATCGGCGCCGCGCTGAACCCGGCTGCGGCGGCGTCCACCACCGCCGAACATATCGCCGAAACCGAAGAACTCGCCGAAGATGTCGCTGAAATCCTGGAACACACTGGGATCGAATCCGGCGCCCTGCGAAGCTGCGCTGCCCAGTCCGGCGTGGCCATAGCGGTCGTAAACCGCTCGCTTTTCGGAGTCGGCGAGGATGGCGTAAGCTTCGCTGACTTCTTTGAACCTCTCCTCCGCGTCCGGATTATTAGGATTGCGGTCGGGGTGGTATTGCAGCGCAAGCTTGCGGTACGCGCTCTTGAGTTCGACGTCAGTGACCGTGCGGGAAACGCCCAGAATCTCGTAATAGTCTCGTTTTGCGTTTGTCGTCAGAAGTGGCTTCCTCTTTAAACAGTAGTCCCTTGGGGGACGGAATCATCTTAAGCAGTCCGAGCCCAGCGCTGAGCCAACTCCGCGGCGAGCGGGCCTGTTCCCAGCGGGCGCAGCGGCTACGCTCGCCTTCCAGAATTGCTTCTGGTTGCCTAATTCCTGGCGGGTGTCTTACCGGCCAGGGTTCCGCGCCACCCTCACCATTGCCGGACGTAGCAGGCGGTCCTTAAACTTGTAGCCTCGCTGCCATTCCTCCAGCACCTCGTGATCGGGCACGTCTGGAGTGTCCACCATTTCGATTGCCTCGTGCACGTGCGGATCAAACTGTTGCCCCTTGGCGGCAATGGGCTGCACTCCCAGCTTGGCCAGCACATCCTGCAACTGCTTGTAAATCAGTTCCACTCCTGTGCGGAACTCGCCCATGTCGGACTTCGCTTGCAGGGCCCGGTCGAAGCTATCGATCACCGGCAGCAGGGATTTGATTGTCTCCACGCTGGCAAAGTCGCGGAAATCCTGCTGCTCTTTGCTGGCCCGGCGGCGGGCGTTTTCAAATTCAGCTTGCGCGCGAGCGAGACGATCAAGCAGCACATCGCGCTCGGCCTTTACTTTTTGCAACTGCGCTTCAGCCGTTGCGACATCGTTGTCAGGCGTAGATGTGCCGCCGGTTGCTTCCGAGGAATTCTGGTCCTCATCGCCGGCTGGAAGTTTATGCTCAACATCCAAACCGGACAGTTCTGTTTCCCGTTTTCCGTTCGATTTCACCATGACTGCGGTATTACTCCGATTCATTCAAAATTTGGTCGAAGAGGCGCGCAATGTACGACACAGCCGTGATCGTGTGCTGGTAATCCATGCGGGTGGGGCCAATGACGGCGAGCGAGCCCATTACTTCGTTGCCGGCATGCGCCGGCGCGCCTATCAGCACGAAATTCTGCATGGAGGGCAACTCCTGATCCAGCCCGATTACCACTCGCACGGCCTCCTGTTTCACGTCCAAATAGGCGCTCAACAGCTTAATGACCTTTTCCTTCTCCTCCAGGGTCTTCAGCATTTCCTGGAGGCGCTGGCGATCCTGCTCCGCCGCGAGCAGGTTGGCAGCGCCTTCTACAAAGACCATCTGGGATCCCTGGTCGGCTGCAAGCGCGCCCTGCTTGTAGAGTTGCTCGATCGAGTTCATCAAGCGGTCGTACTCGCTGCGCTCCTGTTCGATGCGGCGGAACAGTTCGGAGCGCAGGGATTCCATAGTCCATCCCCGGAAATTTTCATTGATGTACCGCGCCGCCAGGTCCAGATCGGCTTGCGGCAGATCCATGCGCAATACCCGATCGCGCACAAGGCCAGAGCGGGTTACAACTACGGCGAGGACTTTCTGATCACCCAGGCGTGAGAAGTAAACGTGCTCTAGCGCGTTCTTGGGACCGCTGGTCGCGACCGCGACGCCCACGTTCCGCGAGATCAGTGACAGCACGTGCGATGTGCGTTCCATGAACTCCTGCACATCGGTGATCCCCGCCAGCGAGTCGGAGATCATGGCTTCTTCTTGTGGCGCCAGGCGTGCCTTGCCCGAGATCTGCTCGACGTAGTAGCGATATGCTTCCGGAGTTGGAACCCGTCCGGCGGAAGCATGCGGCTGCTCGAGGAACCCGGCATCCGACAGGTCGGCCATAACGTTGCGGATCGAGGCGGGGCTCAGCCCCTCCCGATTGGAGCGCGCCAGCGTGCGCGATCCGACTGGCTCGCCGGTCGAGATAAAAGTCTCGACGATGGCGGTCAGAATCTCGCGTTCGCGGTTCCCGATGTTGGGTTCAGCAGGCATACGATTGTTTGTCAGTAGTTCTCAAACCGAGCGGCGGAGGTCCCGGGGGAAGAACAGCTTCCGGTCCATTCCTTAACTATTTTAGATGCAGAAGCTTAGGTTTTGGATCGAACTTCTGATCCTGTTTGGATTCTAGGAACGGGGTGGGGGGCTGTCAAGGTAAGGTTCAGGGCCAACGCTCTGCTGGAATCCAGGAATTCACCCTTTCGCGGGGCTGTTGCGAACTTGACCCTCTGAAACCTTCAGATACTATCCTTTATTGCATGCGAACTAAACCACACATACTACTGATAGGCGCCGGGGCCTTCGGGGGGTGGACTGCCTTGCACCTGCTGCAGGCGGGGGCAAAGGTCACCCTGCTGGACGCCTGGGGGCCAGGCAACTCTCGATCATCCTCGGGAGGAGAGACCCGGGTCATGCGAGGGACTTATGGTCCCGACCAGCCTTATACGGAGATGGCGGCTCGCGCGCTCTCTCTGTGGAAGAAATATGAGCGGAAATGGAAGCGCCAGTTTCTGCATCGTCCCGGAGTGCTCTGGATGGCTACTGGCCGGGATGATGCATTCGAGCGCGGCTCGGTGCAGATGCTGCGCGCGGCGAAGATCAAGTTTCAGGAACTGTCATCCGCCGACATGAGGAAGTTCTGGCCGCAGATCAACTTCGAAGGCGTTGAGTGGGGAATCTTTGAGCCGGAATGCGGCTATCTGGAGGCGCGTGGAAGTTGTCAGGCCGTGGTCGAAGCCTTCATCGCCGCCGGAGGCAAGTACCGGCAGGCTGCCGTAAAAGGTGAACTTGAGAGTGGCAGCTTGCTAGGCTTGAATTTATCGGATGGGTCGAAAATCAAAGCCGATGTTTACGTCTTCGCTTGCGGGCCGTGGCTGGGAACGCTGTTCCCTGAAACCGTCGGCGACCTGATACGAGCGACCAAGCAGGACGTTTTTTTCTTTGGCCCGCCCGCGGGCGACAACCGCTTCAGCTACGAGGCGATGCCCGTGTGGGCCGATCACCGCGGCAAATTCCGCTACGGCATTCCCGGCAGCGATCGCCGCGGATTCAAGATTGCCGACGATACCCGCGGACCGGACTTCGATCCCACGCAGGGAGAGCGCATGGTGAGCCCGGAAACATTGAGGGAAATTCACGAATACGTCGGCTTCCGCTTCCCTGCCCTGAAAAACGCGCCGCTGGTTGAAACCAGGGTCTGCCAGTACGAGCAGACGCCAGACAGCCACTTCATTGTCGACCGGCATCCGAACAATGAGGACGTCTGGCTGGTAGGCGGAGGCTCGGGCCACGGATTCAAGCACGGCCCCGCGCTGGGGGAGATCATGAGTCGCTTAATTCTGCGAGATGGGACGCCCAACCCTATATGGCGCCTGGACCGTTTCAATAAGAAGTCACCAGCGGGAAGAGAGAAAGACCGAGGACTTCCCTTGTGACCGCGCTTGCGTGGTGATTATTGGATCTGGATGACGCCGGCCGGTGCATTGGCCTTAATCTCGCCGACCCGGTCGATCACCTTGCGCGCAAATTCGTAGATGGATTTTGCGTGCGGAGAGTTCTCGCCTTCGAGCACGACGGGCTTACCGCTGTCCCCCGACTTGCGAACCTCGGGATCGAGGCTGATGTTGCCAAGGAACGGCACCCCGAACTGCTTCGCCATGTTTTCGGCGCCACCGCGAGAAAATATATCAATCTCGTGATTGCAATGCGGGCACACGAAGTAGCTCATATTCTCAACGACGCCAGCGATATCCACCTTCATCTGTCGGAACATTTCAATCGCTTTACGCGCGTCCTGCAAAGACACATCTGACGGGGTTGAAACCACAACTGCCCCGGTCAGCGGAACGGTTTGCACAAGAGAAAGCGCCACATCGCCCGTTCCCGGAGGAAGATCGACCACCATGTAGTCGAGCTGTCCCCATTCCACCAGGCCGAGAAACTGGCGGATAATCTGGTGCAGCATGGGTCCGCGCCATATCACCGGCTTGTCTCCGGGATTGAGAAATCCGACTGAGATTACCTTCAGCCCGAACGCTTCGATCGGCTCGATGCGGTTCTCCCCGACCATGCGGGGCTGCGAGTTCACCCCTAACATCAGGGGGACGTTGGGGCCGTAGACGTCGGCGTCCAGCAATCCTACTTTGTGACCCATTTTGGCCAGCGCAACCGCCAGGTTGACCGACAACGTGGTTTTTCCGACGCCTCCCTTACCCGAACCCACCGCGATGATAGAGTCAACCCCGGGAAGCGGTTGCGGACCGGGCTGTGCCGGACCATGTCCATGCTGATGCGGAGTATTTGCACTCAAAGGATTGCTCCAAGGGATGAATTGCGGAGAAGTAGAATCCCAAGCCTCGATTATACAGAGCGGCATCAGAGGCTGGGGCGCGCCGACCCGGCATCCATCAAGCGACCTCACAGCTTGCGTCATTGAGGCCGCGTTTGCGGATTGAACTTACTAGCGGGAGGATGCCACTCTCGTGACAAGAGCAGGTGCGCTGGAGACAGTAGCGTTGGAGATGTTCACAGGTAAGCGACCAGGAGCTGGAATTTCCCCAAACAGCGCTCTCGCAGCACTGACCTCAGATACGTTCGCATTCGAGAATGTACAGATGTAATTTTGGATTCTGGGGAAGTCCTCCGTGAGATAGGGAGTCCCCATAGCCAGAACTGCAGTCTTGCCGCTG
>JAICJP010000306.1 GCA_025928375.1 Candidatus Sulfotelmatobacter sp. | reverse complement strand
GCAACTCGCTCGCGAGTCATAGCCCCGGTAAGCAGGCCCGCATACATTGGCGAATACACGATCACGCCGATGTTTTGCTGCTGGCAGAAGGGAAGGATGTCGCGTTCGATCTCCCGGCGCACTACCGCGTAGGGCGGTTGCAGCGAAGTGATGGCAGCAATCGCCTGAGCCCGCTGCATCTGGCCTACATTGAAATTCGATACCCCGATGAATCGCACCTTGCCTTCTTCTTTCAGGCGAGCCAGTTCGGTCCAGCCTTCCTCAATATCCTCCTCCGGTTCGGGCCAGTGGATCTGGTACAAATCGATTGCATCCACCTTCAACCTGCGCAAGCTATCCTCGCATTCGCGGCGGATCGACTGAGCCTTCAGACTGGCTCCGACATTTCCTTCCTTGTCCCAGACTCGCTCGCACTTGGTGAAGACGTAGGGCTTTGGAGTGCGGCCTTGGATCGCTCGCGCCACCATCAACTCGGAGTGGCCTAGTCCGTAGAGCGCAGCCGTGTCGATCCAGTTCAGGCCATAGTCCAGCGCGGCGTGAATGGCGGGAACAGAATCGTCGTCATTCTGCGGACCCATGCTTCCATTCCACCCGCTGCCGCCAATGGCCCAGGCTCCAATTCCGATGGGGGTAATATGAAGATCGCTGTTTCCGAGACGCCGGGTTTGCATAAGTTTTTGACTTTGAAGCCAGTTTTGCAGAAACGACCGAAAAAAGCCTAATGCAGCCAGCTGGTTTAGCAAACGCTTACTGATAACACCAGCTTCACAGGGTGATTGCCTGTCGACCCTGGTCTTCCTTACTCCACACCGATGCTAATGATCGAGACGGAGTGTTCCGGCAGCGTTGCGATGAACCGGGAAGTGTTGATTGTGCTCTCCGTGATTCGCACCAGATCCGGATGAGCGAAGTCATTCGCGATGTTCAATCCGGCGCTGTTCAAAGTCTCGAGACGTGCTTCCGGCCCGATGCGAACTCCGTTCACGAGTATTTCCATGGAAACCGTCTGTGACGGATCGGTATTCACCACTTTGATGAACATCTGGCGTCCATCCGGCGAGCGGGTCGCGACCGCATCAATTGTTGGCACACCCACGCCTTCGAGAGTGGAATCGAATGTAGGGCCACGCAGTGTGCTGGCCAGTCGCTTCGTGCCAAGGTGAGACGCGTAAAGCTGATTCACCAGGTAAGTTGGGGTGACATATACTGCATGACGGCTTGCCTGGATTATGCCTCCGCTCCATCCATTCACCATGTCTGATACGGCGCTCATCTGAACCACGTCGCCGCCACGCTCGAAAACATTCATTAATCGTGCTGCATAGATGGCAGACTGTATGGAGTGCTGAGCGGGAAGTGGCAACGTTGTGTTCCACTCGTTGACCGCCAACCTAATCTTGTGGCCAGGTACCAGTTCCTGAAACATCTTCTTCATGCGAAGATAAAACTGCTCGTAGTGCAGTGGACGCGCCCGCAAATTATTTGCGTCACCTTTCATCTCTGCTGCACCGTAGTAGTGATGAACGGACAAATAATCAACGTTCTTGCCTGCAATTTTCAGGACGGTTTCGTTCCACTTCAGATTGTTATCGCCGGTTGCGATGATCGCGATGGAAGGATCCACAGCCCTCATCTTCTCCACGTAGCGATTTAGATTCTTGGCGTATGTTTCCGCATCGCTGTGGCCGCGTACCCAATCGCCCCATATCTCGTTGCCGATCTCCCAATAGCGTACGTGGAACGGTTCCGGACTGCCGTCGGCGGAGCGCATGGAACCATATTTGGAATGGGCATCGCCATTGCAATATTCGACCCAAGCTGCCGCTTCCTCTGCGGTCGCCCCGCGTCCTTCCACGTTGACCGTGATTGAAGGTTCTGCTCCGACCCGCTTGGCGAACTGTATGAACTCGTCAGTTCCGAAATTGCTGGGTTCCAGTTCTTTTCGCCAAGATTCGTTTACCCAGACAGGCCTGTTATCACGCGGCCCAACACCCCATCTCCAGTGATAATCCTGCGCAACGTTTCCCCCAGGCCATCGAATAAAGGCGGGGTGTAAGGCCGCCACTCGTTGCTCGACGTCGTGGCGAACGCCGCCTTGTGCGTCGCGCGGCAGCAAGGAAACCTGGTCGAGCCATAATTTCCCTTTGCCTCGAAACAGAATGGCAAGTTTTGCGAGCGGGTCGGATTTGGTGGGCCTGAGCGTGAAGGAGTACTTCTTCCAATCCCCAGCAATCTCGGGGAGCACCGCGCTCGCGTATTCTTCCCCGTCTGTTTGATCCGCCTCCAGCGCGATGACAACCTTTCCTACATAGCCTGCACTCTTCAGCCAAATATATCCTTCATAATCGATTCCTGCCCGAACCGGAATCCAACCTTGATGAACGCCTCGCCGCTGTTCGAATTCGCCCTGCACATCCACACGAAGAGAGTGCTGGCTGGCCAGCGTATTCTTATCCCCATTGACCGGAAGATAAACGTCAGCATCCCACGCCAAGCGCAAAGCGGCATCATCGTTTCTGTCATCCGGATCACGCTCCCAGTAACGCGGCAGTCCGAGGGCATTCGGTTGCTCATCGAAGCCGCGATCGCGCACCAATTCCGCATCGAGCCCGCCTTTAATATCCTGGAACATGAACTCGGCGAATTGCCCATATAAACTCGGGCTGATGACGTTCTCGACTGTGTCGGTATCGATCGTGAGCGTCGCCGTTGTCGCGTTCTGGCCATTCCCGGGAGCGAGGAAAGGGCTCAGCAGCAAGAATGCCAGCCAGACCGCGCGCACTACGCCGCGAAACTTGCTTGTCAACGTCCCCTCCATCCCCGCTGGAATTCGAAAACGTAGTATGCCTCAAATTGTCATTAAGAGTTGGGCGACTCGCCTGGAACGCGGATCTGGTGGCGCTCTCGAACGAAGGGTACACCTGAGGTGCACGGTGCGAAGTCGCCAAACTAAGTTGCTGTTCCTTTCTCCTGCCCATCGGGGCTACCCGGCGGGTGGCCCAGCCTTCAAACTGCAGAAGCCACCCCATCTGCCGGTACTCCGTCCTTCAAGAGTTGCGCCAGCAGCATCGCCGCCCACCCATGCAAAAAACGCAAGGATGGAGCACCCTCCGTGGGAATGCTGCAATGCAAAGATGGGCAACCCGCCAGATGAACTCGCATAAAGTCGGATGACTTACAATGTTTTCTATCGGCGTTCATTCGCGTTCGTTGGTGCACCCACTGGATTCGCGCTGGAAAGACTACGAGATGCGAAAAGGTTTTACGAGAAAACCACAAGCGGACGAGCCCGCGACGCCAGGCAAGAACTACATAACGCGGAGCGGGCTGGAGCGCCTCAAAGATGAGCACCGGTTTCTGCTGACCAGGGAACGCCCGGCCGTGACGGAGGTGGTGGCGTGGGCCGCCAGCAACGGCGATCGCAGTGAAAACGCCGACTATCAGTATGGCAAGCGGAGGCTGCGGCAGATCGACGGGCGGATTCGCTTTCTCACGAAGCGAATCCAAGCCGCGGAAGTGGTGGACCCGGAAGCTCCGAGAGCGGGACAGGCGGCTACGAGGGCATTCTTCGGAGCGACCGTGACCTATGCCAATGCCGCGGGAGCGGAGCGAGTGGTGAGCATCGTTGGCACAGACGAAATCGATCTCAACCGCAACCACATCAGTTGGGTGTCACCTCTGGGACGTGCGTTGATGAAGTCGGCAGCGGGTGACAGCGTGGTCCTTCAATTGCCGGGCGGTACAGAATACCTGACCGTGCTGAAAGTGTGTTACGAGCGCATTTCTGTGGAACCGTTCCGTGAACCACCGGATCCAAGGCCTCGGCGAAGAGACTCCCTCGCCGATACTAATCGACGAAAAAGAGACGAAACGGCACAGGTGGTGAAAGAGCGACGACCGTAATTACGCGCGGCTTCGCGTACGAATCCGTTTCGCGGGCTGTCCAGCGGGGGCACCACTTCAGCAGCCATGCGAACTGATGTTCTGTGCGCTTTCATGAATAGCCAGCTTCACAACTTCTAGTTTGCCCGTCATCCCCAAGAAGTGAATGTAATACTACTGACCGCCCTCTAGTGGTGGGAGAGCGGCTAGCTATTACGCAGAGTTCACTTCTGCCGGTAGATGACGTTTCCAGCTCGGATTGTGAAGCGCACCTTTGAAAATGCAGAAACGTCCTGCGCAGGATCCGCGCCTAGCACGACCAGGTCGGCATCCGTGCCCTTGGCAATGTGACCGCTTCGGTCGGAATACCGAAATCTCCGCGCCGGGTTCGTGGTGAGCGATGCGAGGATTTGTTGATAGTTCATTCCCGCCTGCGACATAAGAGTGAATTCCAGGCTCGTATCGTAGTGGTCGATGTAGCCGATGTCAGTTCCAAATAGAACGTCTCCGCCGGCTTGTGCGTAAGCACGCAGTTCGGCAACCATTTTGGAGATCCAAGCCTCGCGTTCCTGGTCGGAGCCATTCTCCTTGCGTGCCTCGAAGTCGAATAAGGTCAATGTTGGTATCAAGGCGATGTTGGCGCTTTTCAATCGCGAGACGAAATCCGCAGTCCAAGGCGGCGATTGCGGAACTGTATGCGCCAGCACATCAACACCGCTAGCGATTGCCACGTTCACGCCTTCCCAATTCTGGGGATGCGAGAAGACGGGCAGGCTGTGCTGATGGGCCTCCTCAACGGCGGCTCTGGCGATAGCCAAGGGCAACACCGCAACCTTTCCTTGGCCTTGGTAAGAACCGCAAAACAACTTGATTCCATTTGCGCCTTTGGCAGCATGCTCCCGCACGAGAGCAACCGCCTGACCCGGGGTTTGGGTGTTCGGCATATGAATGTGGTTCTCTTGAAGAAAGTCACGAACATAAACCGGTTCAATCGTCCAAATCGGCTCACCGACTGTGAGAATTCGTGGTCCGCGTAGTTCGCCACTCGAGATGCGCTTGCGCAATGCCAGCGTATTATCAAGTACCGAGGAGAGGTCAAATACAGTGGTGAAACCCCAACGGTTGAAGATTGTGTCCAGTACCTTATCAAGCTCGTTGGTACTAGAGGCGCGCACGTGAAGAAGGCCGGGAGCAAGGATGTGGATGTGATTGTTCCAGAAACCCGCGGCAACCACGAGGCCACGACAGTCGATAACCGTCGCCTCCGGCGCGATTTTGATGCTCGAAGTCGGCCCCACGGCAAGAATATGGCCGTCGTGTATGACGATCGAGCCATTCTCAATGGGTGGCTCTGTCGGAGAGGTGTAAATCTTTGCGCCCGTGAGCGCCAAGTCGGAAGCGTGGCTCGCACTCCATGCAATGAGGATCAGGGTCAGAGCAAACGCGAATCGAATGCGCATACGCACAATATACGAGTTGCCGTAAGCAAGTTGTTTCAATGACGGTTGGAACTCTGACTCGGACGCAGGCCATACAGATTGGACCTGCATCGACCAGGGGATGACACGCTAGAACATCAATGTTCCGGCCCCGCCGTTCCATGGCTTTTCAACAAATCACTGAGCCGTGATCCGTTTGTGATCCGTTAGCACTGCTTACCACTGTCTTCCATCGGCTTTTGCGGTGCCCGCCGTGTT
>JAICJP010000008.1 GCA_025928375.1 Candidatus Sulfotelmatobacter sp. | reverse complement strand
GTGATGTGGCAATGCCAGAAGTAAGTGCCGGCATCAGGCGCTAAATAGTAATAAGTGAAGCTGCCACCAATATTGATTGCGACCGACGCATCTGGAACGCCGTCATAAAAGGCGGACGCATTCGGATAACCATGAAAGTGAACCGTGTGCTGCTCGAATAAGTCAGGCCGCATCACCATGCCGACGTTGGTGAGAGTAAGGAAGAACTCGTCATCTTCATCGATTGCCATCAGTGGAGCGGGGATGTTGCCATTCATTACGCCGACATCCATAACCTGGCGCGGGTCAACGTGACCATCCAAGCACGGCGCGGTACAAAGGCCGCCTGCGATTGCGTCGGCGTCAGGAGCTAGTCCAACCGCTCCGTTGTATGGAAGCGCATTCGTCGGCAGCGGAAATCCTGGCCACGTACCCGGGACAATCCCGTTGGCAGTGGCCGGATCGCCCGGCTTCAGTCCAGTGCTAGCCGTGTTAAACACATTGGGAAACTGAGTGCCAGGCTTGCCATCAGCCATGTCTTTCAATCCGGACAAAGGACCGAACGCGAATAGATAAGTCTGGCTACCATCGGCCATTGTCGCGAAACCGTCCCCGCCCGAAATCTGCTGGCATTTAATGGCACCATTCACGTTCGCCGTTGGCGCCAGAAATCCCTGAGAGTTGGGCGCGAGGTTCGTCGGCCCAGCGTAGATGGGTTCCGAATTGTTATCGTGCAGTGTCGACGGGTGAGTAACGGTCGAAGTGGGACACTGCACCTGGAACGATTGAGCACTTGCCGTCAAGCTGGCAAAAGACATCAATGCTATGACGAAGCAAATCCCGCTGATTCTCCTATTCACCATACGTCCTCACGTCTTCTCCGCCAAAGGCGGCGTGACATTAGTCCTTTGAAGGTTCCTGGAAAGCTGACGTACTTCGATCATTTCGGATCGATACGATGGGGGAGGGGTGCTAGGCCTTACGCGATAGAGGATGTAGCCAAACTGGGACTGCGGAGCTGTTGATAGAGAACTCGCCGGAGGCGATGCGCGATTCCCATATAGCCCGGCACCATGAAGCATTTACGCCCGGCAGACGAATGGCACTCGGGACATTCAATCGACAGCTCGGGATATCCCACCGCAAGGTGTCTGCGCGCCTGCTTTGAAGTGATGTGGCTGTGCGGACGAATAGTCATTAGCCTCACTCGTTATCTGCGTCGGGTAGCGAAATCATTTCTCCGCTTCCCCGAGCGCGAGGTGAGGTGAGCGTAGGGCTTTTCGTGACGTAACTGTTTGCGCCGCGTCAATAACGTAGCAGGTTACACAACATTTGATCTCATTAACATCTATCTGGGGTTACGCTGTCATACTTACTGCAGCACGCGTGTTGATATAAATGATATATCTAAGCATGTAGTACATATATATACGGCTTAGTCAGCGTTACTTGCCACTGAGTCCCGCCACTAGTTGTTATCAACACTTAACAACTTGCTTTACGTTCTTAACAATCATCAGCGTCGACGACTGAGCCCGACACTCTGGGATTCGAGGAATATGCAGCTGACGGACGGAGATTATAAACAGCAGCTATGCGGCGTGAGGATGATCAGAAGCGGCGCAAGTAATCAGTTCAGCCAATAGTGACTGATCTTATGCTTTGAATTTATACCCGTGTCCCTGGACGGTAGTGATCAGGACCGGTCGACTGGGATTATCTTCAAGCTTTTGGCGGAGAGAGAAGATGTGTACATCCACCGTGCGACTGTACGTACTCTCGTTGTAACCCCACACTGCCCGCAAGAGTTCCGCTCGTGATACGGTTTGGCCAGGCCGCTCCATAAGATAATGCAGCAGGCCGAACTCCTGGCCCGAGAGGTACACGACTTTTCCATCTCGGGTTACCTCTTGCCGAGGCACGTCCACGCGCAGAGATCCCTGTTGATGCACTCGGGCTCCTGTCTGCAGCGGTTTGCGCCGCAACAGCGCTTCAATGCGGACTGTTAACTCGTCCGCTTCAAACGGCTTCGTCAAATAGTCGTCGCCGCCCAGTTTGAGCCCAACCACTTTGTCCATCACGCTGCTGCGAGCCGTTAGAAAGAGGATGGGCGTCGCCAAACCCGATTGCCGGATGTCGCGGCAAAGGTCAAATCCACTTCGGTACGGCAACATGACATCGATAATGAACAGATCAAAAGGCGACCCATTGATCTTCTCCAGGCCCTCTTCGGCATCCTTTGCAATGTCGACCACATATCTCTCACCGCGCAGCCGGTCCCCCAGCGTAGTGACAAGATTGTCATCATCTTCTATCAATAAAATCTTTTCCCTCATGTCGACGCCATTGCCTCCGCTGCTCTTTGACGAGTAGTTGACTGCGCCTTGCCTGTGACTCTCAGATGTAATGTAAAGACGCTCCCTTTTCCCTGCTGGCTTTTCACCGATAACCTGCCCCCGATGGCGTTCATGATCTGGCGTACAACCGCGAGTCCCAGACCGCTGCCGTGAATTTGCGCAGCCACCACACGCGCACCACGATAGAAAGGATCAAATATGTGTTCTATTTCGTCAGGATCAACCCCAATTCCGTGATCCGCGATACTGATCGCAACTTCCTTTCCCACCTTCGCGAACTCGTTAACTTCCACTCGGACGCCAATCCATCGCTGATCCCCGCTGTACTTAGCAGCGTTCTCCAGCAAGTTCCGCATGCAGCGAAGCACGCCCTTGTTATCGCCTAAGGCCGCCGGGATTTCCTTCGGGACTTCAACTTGCACCGTGAATCCTTGCTGTTCAAGGAGTGGCAAAGTTGTTTTTTGCAGCGTTTTTAGAATGCCTTCAACTTCCAACGGTTCTATGACGTACTCTTTCTTACCGTCTTTCATGGCTGCAAATAACAGAATCTGATCTACAAGATCCATTAACTGACGGGACTGATTCGTGACGATCGATCCATATCTTCGCAGATCGGGCGCATAGCCATCTGCAATGTTCTGTCCAGCTGAAAGCATCGCCGCCAAAGGGGTCCGTAGCTCATGAGAAATCGATGCCACGAAATCCATTTGTAACGCAGCTACAGCACGTACGCGTTGGGTCGCAATCACGAGCAAAAACATACTGGTCGCGAGCAGAAGAAGGACTGCCCCGCCAACGATGAGATTGCCACGCCAGACTCGTGTAATGGAGGCTTGCAGCGGAGCCGTCCGATGCTGGAGAAAGAGCATCCAGGCGGCTCCTTCAGACGTGCGCTGAATGACAGGAAACCAGACTGGCCCAGAAAAGCTGTGCCATTCCTCCCCGCGCAGCGATTCTTTGTTCTTCACGCTTTGCCAGAAACTTCCCTCCATGCTTTCCGGAGGCGGGCCAAAGATATTCATGACGGAATCCGAGTTGCTCACATCAGCGCTTCCAAAACCCGGGTCTGAAGAATAGAGAAGCCGTGACGTCTTGCCAACCGACAGCACCGCCAGCTTATATTCCAGCCCTTGCCGGCCTCCGAAGTAGCGCTGAGCTAATTCGGGAAAGATCCTTTGCTCAATCGTGCTTCGATTCAGAACAATTACGAACCAGTCAACCGGACCACCGGCGCCCAAAGATTTCTGGCCGTGGTGCACGATTGGGTGGACTATGGCCGGAATGCTCTCGTCGAATTGCCAGCCCGTAATCGCCGTGCTTCGCAACTTGTGGGCCAACGAAGATTCAGGTTCCGCGCTGGGGTCCGCATCTCTCGGAGGAGCGTCAGTTTGCCAGGCGCGCAGCGCGACGCGAAGGTTTGAAGCCTTTCCCTCAAGATGGGCGAGCAGCGGTCGCAGTTCCGCGGGCAGCGCAGAGCGTTCAATGCGCACATTATCGGCATTGAGCCTCAGCAGGCGCGGGTCTGTCCCATGGCTGGTTTCCCAAATGTAAATATCGCTGACAACATCGGGGTTGGAATAGATATTCTCGACGAAGGTGGAGCTAGTCGCGACTCGCCTCCATTCCACATACCGCCGCAGGTAATCATCCCATCGGTCATTAGCTCCCGAATCTGGCCCCACCTGCAACCCTATACAGATCGTTGAAAGTTCCCCGTACAAGTCCAGGTGCCATTTCATCATGGCCGACTCCAGATCGGCACCCACTCTGATCTCCGTGGCTCGCCGGATCTGCATATTCCAGCGATATTGAAGGAGTGCGATGGCAAGCAACAGTAGTGCGATACCAAATAGCGCAGCGGTCCAGATCAAGTGCGACATCCGGGTGGACGTTCGACTAGACGAGGCAATGTTGAATGAGTTCTTCATCGTCGACGAGGCAGCACGAGCGATCAGGGTTGAGGGTGCTCGCGGTGACCGTTTGCTCCAAGAGATCTAGCTTGCGGAATAACCGAAACACCGACTCTTGCCGAGCACTTCGCTATTTTCGGGGGGGACCAGCCAAAGTTTGCCAGCGCCATCCAACAATTGCAAGGGGAAAATAGCTGTAAAGCAATCATATTAAGTTACTTAACACGCACACAGGATACTTAACAACCTCACAGCGAACATCAGTCTAAACCGATCAATAGGCTGAGGTACAGGCAGGCGGCGAGGTTATAAGTGAGATGGCCGGTCTTAAGACCGATCACGCGGCACAGGCGCTCTGGGAGAACGTCTGTCTAACCACGACATGGACCTGGACAACGCAGTAGTAATTTTGCCCACACAATCGGGGAGCCATCCCTACGAAGCGCTAGCGGTCGGGAAGCGAACGATTTACCTCCTCGATCGAACCGGCCTGGGACATATTTGTACATGCTGTACGACCAAAACTACGCAGATCGTGCAGGAATTGGCCAGCGTCGTTCCCGGCACTGGTACACCTGTCTACTGGAATGGAAAACTGTACTTTACCTCTAAATCGAAGGTGGAAATGTATCCGCTGAATCAAGGAATGCTGGACAGTCCTACTCTGTCCACATGGGTGCGGGCGGAGGGCATGCAGTTATCAGCGCGAATGGGAGCAATGATGGAATTTTCTGGAATCTTGGCGGCGGCGGAGTACTGTTTGCGTTGGATGCAAAGACCTTAAGCCTGCTTTATAGAAGTGACCAAGCTGCGAACAGAAGGGATACGGTGCCTCCGCTAGCGCATTTTGCCACACCCATGGTGGCTGACGGCAAGGTTTTTATCGGAACACAGAACAGTCTTGTGGTTTATGGTCTCCTGCCATGACAGAGTAGCCAAAACGCTCACAACTTAGTCTGCCCGCAATCCATTCCGCTGATCGGCACAAGGTGTTGTCGATTTTCGATCACGGCAGCCTCAACTTTATTAATGATGCAGCCTGGCGGTCAGACAACTGACATGATGACGTTCGTTGGCATTGGCGGTTCCTTCGGTGGGGTAGGTATGTGATTGCGATATTTTGGCGGTCGCGTCTCGTATGCTACAGAGACTGGAACGGATCACGGCTCTTTGTTGGTTAGTGTGTCGCGCTTGGAGCACAAGTTGGCGCACTGCTCTTGAACGAAAGTGATAAGGGAGAAAGGCTGACGAGGTTGACAGCGGAATGTCAGTCTGCGAGAGCTTTGGAACGTGCCTAAGATGTCAGCACCAGAATTGCCAAAACAGGTCGGAGCGGCGTTGTGAACTTCGGCCCAACGCCAAGGCGGAGTGGGCGAATGGCGTTCCGGAGGGCGGTATACCCTGGCCAAACACACGAACTGAAATACTGCGGTCATGGAAAGAAGGTACCAACTACGTTGGAGCTTGCGATAAAACGGTCCAGCGCTGGGTAAGTCAATACGACTTTCCGATTCGCCGCTTAGATCGCCGCAAAGGCGCTGTCGTGTTTGCATTCGAAGCGGAGGTAAATGATTGGTTGCAAATGCGAACGCGGCGGCCAAGCTAGGGCCTGAATTGCTTTCACCGGGGACGCACTGAAGTTCTCGCTTGCGATATGAAGTCGAACTCCAGTCGTTGCGGATGTGCGTAAAAAGACAAAGTCCATGCCGGGCGGATAGTCCCAACGCAAGCGGTCGCGCCGGCAATCATGGCTGTGGATTCCCGCCCCGAGCCGCGTGGCAGGGGGAGCGCGTCGTTCACGACCCTGGAGTATGGGCGTTCTTGTGCTCGTACATTCTGCGATCCGCCCCCTCGAGCATCTCATCGAGGGTGTCTCCGTCGTGCCACTCGGCCAAACCGATGCTCAAGCTGATCCGGAAGCTCTCGAGGTGTCCTGCATTGTTCCAATTGTGGAACTCGTTCTTCTAGAATCGCGAATCCGATCCTCAGCGGGATGCGACTCAGTGCCGCTGTTTGAGAACGAGCTTTTGTACACGCCAGTTCAACAACTCGCTCACATAGAGCTCATTGTCCGACGGACATGCAATTTCGTGAATCCATCCGAACTGCTTGAGCTGTTTGCCCGATTCCCCTAGCACTCCCAGAACTCTACCCTCGAGGTTTAGCTTATAAATTCGACCGGGGTATGCGTCAGAACTAAACAGCACCTGGTTCGGTGGCGGCGTGATGCAAATTGCCCAGGGCGAGCCCGGCGCCATTGTCTGGGGTCCTTTGATCGGCAACAGTGGCTTGCTTCCTATAGCCGGGCTGGTGTTCGGATCAAATGGCACATCAATTACGATTTGTCGAAGGAACTTTCCTTCAGAGTCGAATACCTGGATGCGGCGATTGCCGCGGTCGGCCACGTAGACGTGGTCTTCGGCATCGACAGCAATGCTGTGAGGAGTGCTGAACTGCCCCGGTTGGTCTCCGGGTTCTCCCCACGACTTAATCCAGTTGCCGTTTTTGTTCACTTTTGCGATGCGCGAATTAACATAGCCATCGCTGATGTACGTGTTGCCCTCCTTGTCCCACGCCATGTCGGTTACCTGGCGGAACAGTCCATCGACGGGAGGCAGCGGCGGGTTCGGGTGCGGCAGAGGCCCGGTCTTCTCGTCAGACGCCTCCTGCTTGCGTCCGAAAACCATGGCTACACGGCCCTCGGGACTAAACTTGATGACCATGTCCGAGCCCTTGTCGGCCACCCAGATATTGTCCTGTTGGTCGACCTTGACGGAGTGCCCATAAGACCAGGCGTACAGGTTGTGACCAATTTCTCGCAGGAACTTGCCCTCAGCGTTGAATTCCAGCAATTGTGCCGCACCGGCCCCGTAAGCGGGGCCGGTCGAGTTCCCCCGCGACAAAACGAAAATGTGTCCCTTGGAATTGACCGCCACTCCAGCGGCTTCACCCAGGTACAGATCCGTGGGAAGTTTCAAGGGATCAGGAACTGATTGAAATGGGATTTCCTGAACCGCCGGTTGTTGCGCAACCAGAACATTGGCAAAAAACAGAAACAGCAGAAGGTAGATTCGTCTCATGACATTCTCCGGGCAGCGCAAGAGCACCTTGAGACGACAATTAGTACTTTTGTCGCAAAACTATATCTCGTGAACAATTTGATTTCCCCTCTGAAATTCTCAGATGGCTCCACTCACGGCAGCGAACCAGGGCTTGAATCTAACTGGCGAGTTCTCAAGCAGCGTTCCGATTGTTGTTGCCAACGCTTGAACCATAACGGCGGGAATGGTTGCCGACCGGAGTGAAAATTAGCCTGTAATCGCGATGGAAACAGGCCGGGCAGCGCACAGGATGCATTAGTAACAGCGGAAGGATGTAACGCTCCGACAAGTTGCGTGGGCGTGAGCGCACGCCAACTTCTCTACCGCAGTCCCGGCAGCGATACCGCTTGGCAAGCCCAAATCTTTTTCGTAACACTGCACAAACCGCGGGCGCTCGCGCCGTCAGAATCCGGCTCCAATGTCCAATCAAGAACACGGTTCGCTGCGTCCCGGATGTGAGGACGCCAAGAATCCGTTTGCGACTGGTCGAAGAAGTCCAATAATTTGTGATCTCTCGTACGACGATCTTCGCCCACGAGTACAAAACCGCGAACTTCGGGAATCTCAATTCATCAGTCGTCCCGTGCGCCCTCGGTAGATTCGGAGGTGTGGCGGGAGCAACGGCCGTCTCCGGTGCTCCCGCTCCTGATCTTCCTGCGTTCTCGCTCGGCGCCTCTACGATCTTGGAAACGTCGGTGAAAAGCCAACCTAAGGGCGATGAGACTGGAGCCAGCCTGTTTTTAACCGTGCCTCGCAGAGTCGGGTCGCGTTGAGCTTCTTGTAGCGAAAGGTCGACCATTTTTGCAGAAATCTTTGAAAGCTCGGCAAGTCGCGCTGTCTCCCTCTTGTATGGACCGACGCCTTGACGTTCGATGCCCTGCGAGGTCCACCCGTGCGTGGCTAGCTGCTCTTCGTCATGAGACTTCTCTGTGCGCCGCAGCAACATATGAAATGAATACTACTCAAACGAGCCTCGTTCAAGCGGAAACGAGAATTGCATCGAGATTGCACTTTTTCCTTGACGTACCATAACCCAAATTCGCTGCCATTTTCGCCCACGCGCGCAATACTCGCGCCACACAGTTCGGCATCTGGATTGCATCGCCAGGGGGGATCTCAGGAGTTTGATCTTCCAGGCGGAAATAGTAGCGGCCGCCGCTTACGGTAATACTACTGCCAATCTTTTGGTGATCACGCCGCCCTCATCGTTTTGCGCCGTGATCGTTACAACGGTGATTCCGTCGGGTAAGGGTCCCACAAAATGTCTGATCCGCGACCCGGCGAAGATCACCGCCGCCTTTTCGCCATTGACCATAACGGTTGTTCCCGGATCAGTTTCGGCCTGGATTTCTACAATGTGACCATACGGCGTAATCGACTCGACATTGAGCAAAGGGGGGCGAGGACCCAAAATCTTTGACGGGCTCTGGTAATTTGCTCTGGGCCTGCGAATTTCCCGAGGCACATGGGGGCGATTTAACCTAAGTGCCACGGCGATGACAATGAGAATCCCGAGGGTACAACAGGCGTAAATCGACCTAGGTTGGAATATTTTGACCAGCATCAGTGTTCCCAGTCCGCCGGACAGAGGTTGGAGATTATTGGAGCGGACGGCATAGCATCAGACGATGCCGGCCGGCCCCATCACGCGCCGGGCGTTGCATCTGCCCGCGTGGATTCTGCAAAGTCTGCCAACTCCAAGCGTAGGTTTCCTGCATTTGTCGCATAGGCCATCCCCGTTTCGAAGTCAATCATTCCAGCGCGGATCAGCTTTTCAATTTCGCCATCGAAGTGTTGCATTCCCTCAGTCGTGCCGACGCGCATAGCATCGAGCAGGGTTTTACCTTCGTCTTCACCCTTTTCCACGTATTCCCGTGTGCGCAGTGTCGATTTCAGAATCTCGAGCGCCGCTACTCGTCCGGCTCCACTCTTTAGAGGGAGCAGCCGCTGCGAAATGATGTAGCGGAAACTCTTTGCCAGACGATTGCGAATTATGTGCTGCTCGGCTAAGGGAAACACGCCCGCGATCCGTTCCACCGTCTTCGAGGCATCAATGGTGTGCAGGGTTGACATCACCAAGTGTCCGGTCTCTGCCGCCTCCAGCGCGATCTCGATGGTTTCCCGATCGCGCATTTCGCCCACCAAGATCACCTTGGGTGCCTGACGTAGTGCCGCTCGCAGTGCGGACGCAAAGCTGGTGGTGTCGCTGTGCAGCTCACGTTGGTGAACCAGACACTTTTGATGGGGATGAAGAAACTCTATGGGATCCTCAATCGTCAAAATGTGATATGCGTGTTGCTTGTTGATGCGGTCGATGATGGCTGCCAGGGTGGAAGATTTTCCAGATCCTGTCGGTCCGGTGACTAGAACAATGCCATTACGCAGAGCGACAATGTTTTCCAGCTCGGCAGGCAGATTCAGCTCTGCGAGATCAGGAACCTTACTGGGAATCACTCGCATGACAATAACGCAACTGCCGCGCTGCATGAAAATGTTCACTCGAAATCGAGATGTTTCCGCCAAGCTGTAGGAAACATCACATGAGCCGTGCTCGCGAAGATTGCCGAGCGCGTGCTTGTTGTTCCCAATCAGTTCGGTAGCAATCTGCCGTGTGTGGTCTGGCGCGAGGGCTCGTGACCCGACTGACGAAAGATGGCCATTGATCTCCACCGTCGGCGGTTTCCCAGGAGAAAAGAAAAGATCGCTTATTTTCGGGGCGCTTGCCAGCATTGCTCGCAAGAGTGCCGCAGTCGAAACAGGAGCACCAGCGGGCGAGCGCTTCGGCGGTACAGCGACAGCCGGGGGTGAGACCGGCGCAACGGAACTCTCGCTCGAGGTGATCTGTTCTACCATTTAATCTGACCTACGGCTTTGTCTGACCTATGGCTCGATTCTGCCAGCCAAGAACAGCGGAGCGAGATGAGAACAGGCATCAGCGGTTACGAAGGTGATCCACTTTGCACCAAAACGGAACACCTGAACAATGCTGAATAGCTGTCGCTTTGATGGAGCATTACGGCCGTGAATGTAAGCACCAGTGCAGTGGCCTCATCGCGATTGAGAGTGCTCGGCCTGTGCTTCACCTTCTCTGGATAACGCCGATGCGTTTTCTACCAGAACTCGATTCTGAACGGAATAGCCCCATTGCACGAGCTTCCTATAAATTGTTGTTTTGCCCATCTTCAGCACGTTGGCGGCTTTCGCGATATTCCCGTCACACAACTTCAGCACCCGAAGCACCTCCCGTTTTTCAATCTGCTCCATCGTCAACATGCTTTTGTTGTCGCTGATGACATTCCATTGGACCATCAGGTCGGCAATTTCCTGCAGTTGCCGTGCTGTGAGCCGGTGGAACCATGCAGGCAACTCGCGCACATGGTCATATAAATATGCTAGCGCTGTCATCTGCGTAGGCGGGAAGGGGCTTTTCATGGTCTGGGTCTCACGAAAATCGGAGCGGGAGCAGCAATATTGAATACGGTCTCGCCGATGCGGGGTTTCATAGTGCCAAGTGGCGACGTCGGCTGCGATTTTAGCTTGGGACCCATTTTGAGGTTATCTACGCAGCATCGCTCCAGAAGCTATCTCAAGTTCGATGGCAACGGGTAACGCAAGGAAAAGACAAGCATCACGACAGTAATAGCTCTTGCTGACTAGTGCACCGCATCCGTATTCACTGCCCATGTGTTGTCTTCACACTAAAATTTAAGAACTATGTCGTTTCTTTACGCTACTGTTGCAGCCCGATCCCGATTACCTTTGACATGGAGTTCATATGGATGTGTCATTGTGCATTGGAATTTTTATGCTCGGTGCCGCGACCGGAGCATTGCTAAGCCGGATCGCCACAACTGGACAGCTTCGTCGACTCAGAGACCAATTGGGCGTCGAAGAAAGTGACACGACGGACGCATACAAATGATTGCCCTCCCCCCAAGGTATCGTCAGGTCGCAGGTCATGCTCCTTATCACTGCTAACGCGGCATTACTAACTTAGAAATTGATGGGGCCCTCGATAGTCGCGCGAATATAGTGTTGCGAGACCAGAGCAGCGCTGCCGACCGCATATAGTTCGTCTAAGTAGCGGTCCACAAGGAGGTTGAGACCAAACACGCCGGCTGTGTAGGGAGCCTCGCTATGGAACTCCTCCCCGGTATAGCGAGAGCGCCGGCACGCGATTACCATTGAAGCGATCATCACGCCCTGAGAAGCCAAAAACCACGGCGAGGTGAAGGTTTTGCGGTAGGTGCGAAGCGGAGGGTCGTCCCAGTGTTTACGAAAGGTATACACGTGCACTGGCCCAGGCATGACCGATGGCATGCCCTGACGGGGTGCCGCGGGCGGATATTGCCCGATGAGCTTGTGCAGCCACTCCGGGCACGGCTGGTCGTGACTTACACACGTCGTGGATGGTGCAGGAGCGTCTGGCAGTTGGGCCAACGCTTCGGCTCTGAGTGCCATAGCGACTGTAAGCAGCATCAACAGTTTCATAAGTCTTTGGTCACCCTCCCCAGCAAATCAACACGCGCACTTGAAAAACGATGAAAACGGTTCATCGCGGTCGAAAGATGACTCGGATATGGGCTACCGAAAAGGTTTGGGACGGGGCTCCTATCTCTTTGTGGCCATGCAGGCGAAACTCCCACATGACTTGCTCGTCATTGCTGCCGAGCTGACGGCACTCTGCGGAACGCCCACACGCGCCGTCGCCACTCAGCCAGAATTCAACCCGGCTAACCGCGTAGCCAGCGGGAGCCCTGGTCACCCCAATGCGATACCAGGGGCTCCAACGGCTTCCTCGTCCGCTCGGCCGCGGCCCGGAATCAGCGGTCATAATTGCGGGTGCGACCGCTTGCGAAATCGGCATGAGCGGAGAGGCGTTCGTTCCGTTCACAAATGAGGGAGTAGACCCATCGGCTGATTCGCGAATTAGTTGCACGTCCCCCAAAGCGCCGGTCATCGGTGCCAGAGACACGGTGCGATAGCCCGGTGCTTCGATTTCAACGCGATTGACTTCCTGTTTTGCCAGCCAGAAGCTAAATTCGCCTTTGCCGTCTGTTCCCCAAATGGCGTTATCGGTTGACGGAAGCACTTTGACACGAGCCGCTTCGATCGCTTTTCCTGTCTGCCGGTCTCTGACGTGACCCGATAAATGGATAGCTGCGTTCTCGGTACCGGCAGAAGTCGCGCCACACAACCAGGTGCTAAGCGAGAGAATGCACAAGAGCGACCAGAGTAGCCGTGCAACGTCTGGGGGATTATCCGAGGCAACCTGCTGGGCATCAGACGCAGACTTGGTTTCTAGATTCATGTGGAAATGGTCATGCAGCCAATCGTGAAAAGCTTTGTCTGCAGACGAACTGGCGCATTCGAAGCTGATTCCAGCTTTGCCATGCTTGTCGTCCCAGATCACCTTGCCATCGGCGCTTACAAAAATGTCAGTGTTGGGAATTGCGAAGGCCAACTGAATTGCTTCTCCGACGGTGAACACCGCGGGAGTGTTTACGGCCATGCCGGTCTGACTTACATTCAGGGTGGTGCATTGCAGCAGTTTGCCATCACTTCGCCGTAACGACACTCGAAGTTCTACCGCTAATCGGAAGTACACCTGGCTGTCACGAAGCATCCGTCCGTACGCTGAAGTGACCAAGTTCCGCAGGCGCTCGGGATCTAGCGGACGCTCAAGGATGAAGCTGGCTCCCAGACGCGAAGCGATTGCCTTGGCCACGGTGTCGCTGGCAACAGCGATCACGACGACACGCTTGTTGGCTCCAGGAAGGTTTTGTAGAACATGGTCACATCCGGGGAGCTGGTCAAAGTCCAGCACCACGGCTGCGAATTTTTCTGATGAAAGCTGTTCCACAGCTTTTTCGGAGCTGCACTGTTGGGTTGAGATCCGTTTCTTTCGAAATGCGTCCGAGAGAATGCCGACCATTTCCGGATCGCGGGCAATGACCAGCGCTTTCATAACAAAGCGCGCATCGCAACCGGCTGGCTGATTGGCAGGAGGAACGGTTATCTTAGGCAATCTGCTAACTTTGGTTAGCCCGTGTTTCTCGCTGAGGTAAGTTAAAAGCGCACCTGACCCCGAACCTGCAATAAATGCTGCCGTAAGTGCCAAAGGATTTGACAACACGTTAAGACTTTTCCCCGTCGTCCTGACTGTCTGCTAGCAACGTAGCTGACGGCCTACACATGGGGGTAACGTAAAGAAGCGACAGTAGGCCCACAAAGGTAACTACATCGTGATACGATCTCACAAGAATGAGGGCCAATAGTCGAAAGCCAGCCGCTGCCATTTCGTTCTGATTCTGGAACAAGATTGACAATGCGTTCCAGCGTGCCCGTTCCGGCCCTAATATCCGCTAACACTCGTCGGAAGGGGGTGCGATGCCGAGAAAGGCGAATTGGGAAGAATTGATTCGGTCAGAGAGGATGGGTGCTGAGTTCTTCAAAGACTCTATGGTGGGTCTCGCAATATTTGATGAGCGGTTGTACTACCAGATGGTCAATCCGTATTTAGCCGCCTCCAATGGCACCCCGATTGAGTCTCACATGGGAAAGCATGTGCGGGAGATTTTGGGAAGCGTGAGTCTTCCGGTGGAACTGGCGATTCAGCAGGTATTCGCAACCGGACAGCCAGTTCTGAATTGCGAGGTTGCCGGACCATTGCCGACCAAACCGGGCGGAGGCCACTGGGTTGATAGCTTTTTTCCCATCGCGGACTCAAGTGGAAGGGTAAGACGGGTCGGCGCCGTAGTCGTCGAATTGGAGAAGGAGCAGCGACTAGAGCCGGTGCCTGACAACAGTGCGTTTGTAAATCACGTATTGCGATCCTGGAAGGGTATTGCCCAGTATATGGGGACATGCGTCAAGACGGTACAGCGTTGGGAGCGTACCTACGATTTACCGGTGCGACGAGTGCAGCCGGGTAAAGGCTCCGTTGTCCTCGCGTTTAAGAACGAGGTCGATCAGTGGCTGCTTAACAGGACTCGCGAGTTGAATGTGACTGAAACTCAGAAAAGCCGTCGTTTCAGCTAGTACCCGTCAGTTTTTCTTGGGACGTCCGCCCTTTCTGCCCCAACGCGAGAGCTTCTTACGATATTTTCGAGTGGTAGCTTTTCCGCCTTTTTTGCCAATACATCGAGGGCAAATCATTTTCGTGAGAGGATGGCGCGGGCAATACATAGCGATGGCAACCGCATACTCTTATCCTGGAACTTGCTTTGTCAAGCCTCCGCCTGGCTTTTTCTTCCCCTGCCTCCTCGTTTTCCCCATTCCGAAAGCCGTGTTTTGTGCTTGCCAGCGGTGGTTTGCCCGCCCTTCGACGCAATGCAGCGAGGACAAATCAGTTTTGAGCCTGTGTGTTGGGGACACATTGGCAGGAGGCATTTGACCGCCAACACCAGCTGGTCAGCCACTTCTTGGAGGAACTCAGCATGTCGTTCGGAATATTGATTCAATTGAGAACTGAGAATGATCATTACGCCCAGGCTCTCACCTCGCACGATCAGGGGCACGGCGCAGTATGATCGAAGCCCCTCTTCGATGTTGTGCTGCTCGATCTGGAATTCAAACTGCCTTCGAAGGTCGCGCCGCACAATTGGCTTCTGGTTCTGAAATACCCATCCGTGATGGCTGTCTTTGGGGTCCAACGACAGACCCACGTGATAATAGCTGCCCGGATGCTGCCCAATCGCCGCCGCCATTTTGAGCGATGCATCTTTGGGAGCATAAAGGCTTAAAGCTATTCGATCGAAGGACATCACCTTGTTCAGCGTTCTCGAGGTGCCCTGGAAGATTTCAGTCAGGTCGGGCTCGCTGATGACCGCTCGGTTGACTTCGCGTATCGTTCTGTAACGCTGTGCCGTTCGTAATGCCAGAGTCATATTCGTTCACGTACTACATGAAGTACACTGCTGCGCCCAGTTGTAGCATGTCTAGGGTTCACTTCAACAAGCCACCAGCTGGCTTGTTACGAAATCAGAACAAGCACGACGAACATGAAAGACGTGGCTCTTACCAGGCGTAAGGCAATTCGCCACGAAGTATGCAGACTTATGTGCAAACCAACCAATCAAGGAAGTCGTCAGCTTGAAAACGTATATCGCTTTAATCGGGATGATGCGGTGATCATTACCTCAGTACCGATGCGCGCTCCTAACCCTGACGCATAAACTCTCTGGGAGTATCCTCATGTTGAAGCATCCTGAAAGTACGGTCGCTCGTGTAAGCAAACAACTCTCCTCCCTGGAGAAGCGCGATTGGGAACTTTGGGCGATCGTTTCCCTCACAGGGGTGTTGGTGAGCGCCGTTCTGCTCGCTGTCCTTTTCCGCGTCGCCTTTCAGGATGACACTGTCCATGTGGAGTTTACGGTATCCCGTCCGCTCGTCATCGCGCTGTCAGTCTTGCTCGCACTCCTCAATACTTACCTCGTAACCAAACGCTTCGAGGTTCGTCGTTTGCGCGAGCAGTTGATCTCCAGCACCTTACAAGCGCAGGCTATTGAGCAGCAGTCGTTCACCGATCCGCTTACCGAGATATACAACCGTCGCTCATTAGATGACATCGCAGGCCGGCTCATCAGCCATGCCCGGCGAAGGCACGCCCCCCTCACGTTTCTGATGGTCGACGCCGATAATTTTAAGCAGGTCAACACCCGCTT
The DNA here is from genome assembly GCA_025928375.1 of Candidatus Sulfotelmatobacter sp. GTDB lineage: Bacteria > Acidobacteriota > Terriglobia > Terriglobales > Acidobacteriaceae > Sulfotelmatobacter. The sequence goes on along the minus strand of JAICJP010000008.1, from coordinate 17,399 downwards.
TGGGCACCTGACCGGTGATTACGTCTTAGCCGAGATTGCTGCAATCCTGCGAGCTTCGATCAGGGGCTCAGATGCGGCGATACGTTACGGAGGAGACGAGTTCTTGGTGTTGCTAGCGGATACGACTGCGATTGGCGCTCAAAATGTGATTGAACGGATTAAGAACGAGCTCCACAATTGGAACAATGCAGGACACCTCGACAGCTTCCAGATCAGCTTGAGCATCGGTTTGGCCGAGTGGCACGATGGAGACACCCTCGATGAGATGCTCGACGGGGCGGATCGCAGAATGTACGAGCACAAAAACGCCCATACGCCAGGGTCGTGAACAACGCGCTCCCCCTGTCACTCGGCTCGCGGCGGGAATCCACAGCCATGATTGCCGGCTCTCTGCTGCACGTCAAAACAAATTTGACTCGCCTTTGAATGACAAACGCATGAGCCACGGTTGGCCAGCAACGCACTTGTTGGGACCATTCTGTTGTTATGATGCCCTGAGATGCTGACGACCATCCCTATCCGCCTCTTGGCCGGGCTCGGGGCCCTACTTCTCACCATGCTTTGAAAAGGGGGCGACCCGCCCCAATGAGCGGATCAGATTGTTGGTTCGGGACAATCGCCGCCTTTCGGGCTCGCGCTTTGTCAGTGATGCCGCTCACGTGGAAGAAATCCTGTGTAGTGAGTCGTCATGTGACCTCAAATTTCTATGCCAGATTCCTTCCATCGGTCATGCGTGCCTTCGACCAGTGCAAAAGAAGCATTGCAAAAACGTTTATCCGATCTGAAACGTAAGGAAACACAACGTAAAATCTTATTGACTATGCGCATATTCACCGACTAACATCGCAAACCGCAAAACGCTTTTCGGACGCTCGTCAACACTTCGGGGGAGGGGTTGACGGGCGTTTTCCCTTTTTATGCAGCACCGCAACGCTTCTGGAGGTGCTTGTGTCCACGAAATGGATTGGGATCGCCAGGTCTACGTTTGGGTAAGTATTTTCCGGAGGTTGCCTCCGATGAAGAACACCAAGTCACGGAACTCTGCCAGCCAGAGCCAGGCTGATACGAAGCAAATCATCCGTGTATGCGTCCTGCAGCCATTGGGGGGGAATGTTATGCGGAAGCTGGTGAGGGTCAACTAGTCGCATCCGGCGGAAAGGTACGAATGAAGTGCAGCTGATTGGGGACGCGACTGCCGACTACTCGGATGTGGAGATGCGTGCCGCCCTCGAAGTTAACCTCCCGAGCTTCGCCAATGCGGTGCCCACGAAAGAAGTGGTAGTGGCGATTTCCGTATTCATTCTTCCGAGAAAAGAGACTATCCCTGTGTTCCATGACGGAATCCCTTCTTGATCCGTTAGCATCGGAATCAGGATGAAACACCCGTGCACCGAAGTATTCACCACAGCTGCAGTGCAGTCTCCCTGTGTACCGGCCTCGCGACCGTGGGTGCTTGCAGCCACGATTCTCGGTTCGAGCATGGCGTTCATTGATAGCACGATCGTCAACGTGGCTATGCCTGCGCTGCAATCCACGCTTCATGCGACCGTAGTGGACGTGCAATGGGTCATTGAATCGTACGGGCTGTTCCTTTCTGCCCTGATCCTGGTGGGCGGTGCTCTTGGAGATTCAGTTGGCCGTCGGGCGATGTTCCTGCTGGGTATAGTTGGTTTCGCACTCGCTTCCGTTGGCTGTGGTTTTTCTTCGACGATCAGAACTCTGTTGATATGGCGCTCAGTTCAGGGGATTGCCGCGGCTGCTCTGGTGCCGGGCAGTCTGGCTATCATCAGTGCATGCTTCGACGAACAATCCCGGGGCAAAGCAATCGGGACGTGGGCCGGATTCACAACCATCACAACTGCTCTAGGTCCGGTCCTCGGAGGATGGTTGATTGAGCATGTTTCGTGGCACTGGATCTTCTTCATCAATGTTCCCCTCGCAGCACTTGCTCTCGTCATCTCTTTTTGGCACGTGCCTGAATCTCGCAATCCTGACTCACGGAGCATCGATTGGTTGGGTGCTTCAATTGCGACAGTTGGCTTGGCGGCACTTATATACGGCTTTCTGTCGTCGTCGACTCTCGGATGGGTCCACTTTCGAGTAATCGCGAGCTTAATCTTCGGTGTGGGGGCGCTCGCCGTTTTCATACTTGTCGAAAAGAACGCAACGGCACCTATGGTGCCGCTCAAGCTATTTCAGGTCTCTACGTTCAGCGGCGCGAATCTGCTAACGCTGTTTCTTTATGCCGCATTGGGAATCTTCTTCTTTATGTTTCCGCTGAACTTGATCCAGATTCAGAAGTACTCAGCAACCGCGACAGGTGCCGCTGCGCTTCCCATGATTTTGTTGATGTTCCTGTTATCGCGTTGGTCTGGAGGACTCATCAGCCGCTATGGTTCAAAGGTACCGCTCATCGTTGGACCGCTGATCGCTGCAGTTGGATTTCTCCTTTTTGCAGTGCCAGGAGTACGTGCGCAATATTGGATTGCCTTCTTTCCAGCTTTCGTTGTTTTGGGCGTCGGCATGGCCATTACTGTCGCGCCTCTAACAACCGTTGTCATGAACTCTGTCGGGCCGGAACGGGCCGGCGCCGCATCTGGCATCAACAATGCCGTGGCCCGAGTTGCTGGAGTGTTGGCAGTGGCAGTGCTAGGCGCGCTCATGACAGCCGCTTTCGCTCACTCTTTGCGCCAGTCACTTGTCACTCTGAATTTGAATGCCGACATTGTTCGCCACCTCGATTCCAATCTGGCAATGCTCGGAAACCTAGATGCTCCGTCAGGCACGGATAAGGCAACTGCCTTGGCGATTCGTTCCAGAATTGCCGAAGCATTCGTGTTCGGTTTCCGGCTGATCGCTGTACTCTGCGCGGTCCTCGCGATCGCGAGTGCGGTGGTGGCGCGGTGGAAGATGCCGTCCCACACATCTTCAAGCGTGCAGGATTTCAGGCGCGCTCAGGCTGCTGATTAACTGATGATGTGCGCTCTTAGGCGAACATCGGCGCTGGTCACAGAGTGGTCACAATAAATCGCCTGCTCCGACGAGTTATGTTGTTGATTGAAAACCTGAAAAGGCTGGCGTCGGCGGGAATCAAAACGGGTTCCTCCGCGCCGGCAGCGGCGGATTGGTTCACGATGACAACGGAGATTCCAGTAGATCCAGGAGCGCTCATCAAAGATCCTAGATAAGGATCATCTAGGTCGCCGAACGGAATACCTTATCCTTCTGTCTCCGGACTCTTTAGCTTTTGCCGCAGATCCTTGAGGTCACTGCTGCGGCCTAGAGCTCCTTTGTTCGCGAGGAGGTGGTCCAGTGAAATAAAATGCACTGGAACACCGAAGAAAGTGCCTGCGACTCTTCTATTCCAGGCCTCCGGGAATTCCACGCCAGTGATCTCGGTAAGAATGTCGATGCGCACAGGAGCAATTCCGATCTGGTAGACGACCTGGGTTCCAGAGAATGTGCTTGGTGTTATGCGATCATGATCGAGAGGGGCCCCGAACTTCCGAAGTGCTTCGACTACTCGGACGGAATTCTGGGCGGAATTGTGGACCCACACATCGAGGTCTTTGGTATAACGCGGCTCGCCGTACTTCATGACTGCGAAGCCACCCACAATCAAATATTCGACCTCAAATTCGTTTAAGAGTTGTAGCAGTTCTTTGTAGTGTGGGTTTTCTGCCATGGCTGACTTCCTCCGCTAGTTCCACCAGTTCCCATGCGGCGGCAAAGATGGCTTCATCGCCCTGGTCCTGCCAAAACTCAATGTCAAACGAACGGTCCGGGAACTCACGCTCCACTAGCCGCGTCTTCCATCCTGGTTTGTCGGCCGGGTTCATTTCCACGCTCTCGAAATTGGTCTTCAACTTTCAGGATATCAGGCCAGATGGTTTGCCTTCTTGTCTTCCCTTACCCTGTAACCAACATGAGCGACAGTCGAAGGTCCGGGCCGTATTGCCGGAAACGAGAGGTACCGCGCTGATCAGCCGTTCGGGCTGGGATTTCGCATCTCCAGCGACTTCCAGCGCAGCCACTCACGCAGTGATCAAACTATCAAGCGGCCGCAAACCAGGTGTTTGATCTCTGGTAAGATTGCCACTCAAAGAGAAACGGTGCCGGGGGTGGCGCTCAGCTCTAAGCAGACGCGGATGTTGTTGGCGAAGGAGTACAGTGCATCTACAACGGCTCAAGGAACGCCGCTGTACTAATCTCCCGCCATTGCCAGGATGGCGTTCGGCGTCAACGACTCGAGCGCCCGGCTTATTTCCTCGTCGATGTGCGCCTCGTCAACTCTGCTTTCCATGATGACGGGCCACAACGCTGGGGTATCTGCACCCGGAAACGGCGCCGATCAAAGCCGTCATCGATCGTCGCAATCAACAGAAACTCAAAGGCGCTGCGGTCCAAGAAGAGGGTCGCGAGCCACGGATCGAGGAGAAATACCTGATGTAAAAATCAGTTGCACAGCCACAAAAACAGCCACAGCAACTGATTTTGTGGACAGCGGTCTCCCGAAGTGGTTCAAAATATGGTGAGCGCGGAAGGAATCGAACCTTCAACCTACTGATTAAGAGACACGCCAATCCACAAGTTCAGATCGTACATTAACTCACGATTAACCATTAGCTTACACAAGTCTTGCGCGCACAGAGAACCATTCGTAAGTGCTTGAAATGCTGTCGACATTTACCAGCGTACAGCCACAATCACAGCCACAATTCTACCCGGACTGATCTGCGATCCGTCTTCATCCTCTTACACCTGGATCTTGCCTACCACGAGGCCATCAGCAAGGGACGGATGAACAGTTGGGATGATCTGAGAGAAGCCATCGTGGTGGGAGCCGTCAAACGTCTCCGCCCTAAGGTGATGACGGTGGCCTGCATGCTGTTCGGTCTGCTGCCAATCATGTGGTCTGTCGGTACTGGTGGTGACGTGATGAAGCGCATCGCTACCCCCATGATCGGCGGGATCATTACCTCGTTTCTGATGGAACTCATTATTTATCCGCCAGTCTTCGCAATCTGGAAATGGAATTTCGAACTAAAGGCGCAACTGAAACAGCAAGGGCCCAAGCCCCTTGAACCAACAAACATACAGGAGCCGGTTCATGCTGGACGCGGCAACGACCTCCCATACGCCGTGGCGAGCTTTGACCGTGTCTTCTCGTCTTTCATGTTCCGCCACTTGCCGCCCGACGAAAAGGCAGAACGCTAAGTGCGTCCGGCGCGTCCTCAAGTCTGGCGGTGAGGATGGGATGAGAACAACAAAGGATGACCGCCGTGTACGATGGACAGAACAACTCCTCCGCACGGCCTTGGTGTCCTTGATTGAGGAGAGGGGCTTTGAAGCACTCACGTGCAGGACATCATTGATCGCGCGAACGTTGGCCGCGCCACATTGTACGCCCACTTCGACAACAAGGAAGACTTCCTAGTCAGTGGTTTCGACGGGCTGCGTGCCGCGCTGAAAGAGCTCCAACGCCAGGCGCAAATGCAGGCGACGAGGTCGGACGAACAGTTATTCGCGTTCAGTCACGAGATGTTTGCGCACATCGCAGAGTATAGAAAGGTGTTTCGAGCCATGGTGGGTACGACGTAGCGGTGCACTGGTCCAGCAATTATTGCAGAAATCGTGGTGGATCTCGTGCGCGACGATCTCAAGGATACGGTGGGACGACGCGACGACGGCTCGGTCCCTGCCGAAGCGGTTTTCCAATTCGTTACCGGCGGCTTCTTTAGTCTGGCAATGTTGTAGGCCTCTGGGAAACTCTCGCTTTCCGTGGACGAAGTCAACGCACTCTTTCGCAGGCTCGCCATGCCGGCTGTGAAAGCAGCGCTGCGCTAAACCGGCTCGGGAGGATTTCCGCTTCCAACTTTGGGCACCCGAACAAAGCGGGCATTCCGCAGCAATCGCAGTTCTCAATTGACTTTGAGTTTTGAGGCGTTCCAGCAGCATCTCAAAATAGGGGCACGGAGACCGCATTAAACGAAACTCCCCATTTTTGCTGATGATGAGAGGTTTTTGCCTAATAACGGGGCTGTAGGCTGCAGCTTCAGTCGGCGAAGCAACTGAGCATTCAGAGCCACGATGATGGTGGAGAGGCTCATTGCGACTGCACCCACACTCATCGGTAGATCGAACCCCCATCGGACGAGCAGGCCTCCTGCTACAGGGATCGCGACGAGGTTATAAGCAGTAGCCCAAACCAGATTCTGAATCATTTTTCGGTAGGCAGCACGCGATAGTTTGATCGCTCCCACAACATCTCGCGGGTCGCTGCGCACAAGCACAATGCCTGCCGATTCGATCGCCACATCGGTTCCCGCGCCAATCGCAATTCCAACATCCGCAGTTGCCAGCGCTGGTGCGTCGTTTACGCCGTCACCAACTATTGCGACTCTCGTGCCGCCCGCCTGAAAGCGCTTGACCGCCGATGCTTTGTCAGCGGGAAGAACCTCTGCGGCAACTTCATCTATACCGATCCGCTGGCCGACTGAGCCGGCCACCGTCTTGGAGTCTCCCGTGATCATTGCGACTCGAATACCGAGCTCATGGAGTTCCCTGACGGCTTCATGGGATTCGGGCCGAATCTCATCCTCAAGGGCGAAAGCGCCTATCAGTCCTGCTTCGGCCACTATATAGAGAACGGTTTTTCCCTCGGATGCCCACTGGCTCGTCACATTTTCAACTTCGAGGGACACTGTCACCTTGCCCTCGGTCAACAAACGCGGTCCGCCGACAATGACGCTGTGGCCGTTCACGCGCGCCTGTGCGCCTCGACCCGGCAGCGCCTCGAAGTCGGCAGCCTGCAGCGTGGGCAAGTTTCGGCGTTTGGCCTCGGCTACGACTGCTTCAGCGAGCGGGTGTTCGGAGTTGGCTTCGACGGCAGCAGCAAAGGCGAGTAAGTCTTTCTCATTGACACCAGACGCCGCCACCACTCCCGAGAATGCGGGGGCTCCACGCGTGAGCGTCCCGGTCTTATCGAAAATCACCAGGTCCAAATTGCGCGCACGTTCGAGTGCGAGCCTGTCCTTGATGAGGAGTCCATTCTGGGCGCCGAGCGATGTCGAGATTGCAATCACGAGTGGAATTGCCAGTCCCAAGGCGTGCGGGCAGGCGGATAAGGACGGTTGCCGTCCTGATCAGGGCATGTTCTTTGTCTCCTGAAAGCCACCACAAAGCCAAAGTAATCGCGCCAGACGCGACAGCCACGTAGAAAAGGATTGCGGCGGCACGGTCGGCGAGAGCTTGCGTGCGAGATCCAGAAGCCTGGGCAGTCACTACGAGCCGCACGATGCCGGACAGAGCCGTCTCCTCGCCGACGGCCGTGACGCGGACTCGAAGACTCCCGCCGCTGGCTACCGTTCCCGCGATGACCTTGGCACCTGCACTTTTCGCAACGGTCCGGGACTCGCCGGTAATCATCGACTCGTCAACATCGGCAGCACCCTCAATGACTATGCCATCCACCGGAACACGCGTTCCGGGCCGTACAAGGACAATGTCGTCCACTTTCAACTCAGAAATTGGAGCGCTCTGACTCTCGGTTCCGCTTATACGTTCAGCCGTGTCCGGCAGCAGGGCGGCAAGTGCGTTGAGGGCACCACGAGCCTGGGAAATGGCTCGCATTTCAAGCCAATGGCCGAGGACCATGATCGTAATCAGAGAGGCGAGTTCCCGCCAGACTTCGACCTCGAAGAGACCGAGTGTTGCGGCGAGCGACGTACCAAAGGCAACTATGATCGCCAGGCTGATGAGAGTCATCATGCCGGGCTTGTGATCGGAAAGTTCGCCCCACGCCCCGCGGATGAAGACCATCCCGCCATAGACAAAGACGACGGTTCCGAGAATGGCAGGGATAAACTTCGAGCCAGGAAAAGAAGGTGCTCTGTATCCAAGCCAGTGTTGAACGTCGGACGACCAGAAGACGACAGGAACAGTCAGAGCGAAACTCAGCCAAAACTTGTCGCGAAACATGGCGACGGTGTGTCCCGCGTGAGGGTCGTGACTTGCATGTGCTCCCGAAATGCCACGGCCGCTATGAGGCACGGCGGGCTCGTGCTCATGGTGCGTGATGTGATCCATTTTGAATCCCGAGCGCACCTTATGGCGCAGAGGTGATCGATTGCACCGCAACGCTATTGCCTGTCTGTTCGCCGATTACTTTCACGCGCTCCCCAGCAAAGGAGGCAAATTGCGTGGTGTCTCCCGACAGTACGTATACCTTTCCCCAACTACGAGACCATAGGTCCAGTTCCCTTTTAGACTTCATGCACTCGCGGGTGCAGTCGGCCTCGCTCTTCCCGCAATCATATGCTTCTGTCCACACATCGTGTCCGTAACGGTTCCTGTAAATGTCCGCGTTGGTTTTTGCATAAATGAATTCTCCTTTGATCGTTACTCTCTTCGGATGAATTAGTGCGGCAAATCTGACAAATCGTTAGCGCCGTTTTCAAGCCGCCCGCCCCTGACAGTCGCTTTGCGTGAAGCGCGTTGTTCTTCACTCGCCCGATCTGGACGATGCAACACCACATTGCCCTTGCTTGACCAGATCGATGCATTGCGTTCGTTCGGGAGAAGATGCCGTGTTGGCAAATGGAAACGGGCCGAAGCGCCAAGACATTGGTGAACTATCCTGACCTGCGGATTGTGCTGAGGACGACGAAGCCGAGGACCCGCATTCGGCGTCACCGATGGCGGCGAATTGGTATTGATGAGCACATCAGAGCCGCTTGCTGAACAGGGCAAAGGGCGACAGCTCAAGGGTCCCCAGAGACATGGCAGCGGCACAGACGCTAGGGTCCAGCGGCATGGAATAATCGAGGGAGGTCATCATGTCGGACGGGTATGACATAAACCAAGGTGAGTACTATCGCAACACCTGGACGCACCTGCTGGTACCGGTCACCAAAGTTAGAGCATGAGGGCATCACTGGGCTAGTCCATTGGGAAACGCTGAACAAAACCAAGATCGAAGGCGTAACGTCGGCCGTACAGGAGGCGCAGCACTTCCTGGAAGACTTCTACCTTGTACACGTTTCCCCGCTATCGCTACGTAAAGCGAGTTTGGCAGGCCTAAGCTCTTCCGCGCCAGATCCGTGCGATGCGCTTCTGCCAACTGCTGATAATAGGGGTACTGATAAATAGTGCGGAGTCACCATGGCGATAAATCGTATCTCGGTGCGCATAAGGAAGGCGCGGGAGAAACAGATGCCATGCTGCGGAAGGTCTCTGAGAATTTGAAGCCGACCTTCATCAGAATGTACACCTTGAAAATAATGTCCTTTCCCCCGTGCGCTGGAGTTGGAAGCCTCAGCCGCACATTAAGGACTGTGACTAAAGAGATTCGATTCAACCGTAGTTCGTGGAGGAGAGAATGGTCCGGTTCGATGCTGCGCACAAAGCAGTTCATTACCCGCCTGATCGACGTTTTCGCATTTGGATTCGACCATCCATCCTGATCGGCCTCGGCATCGCCATTCTTTCCGTGATCGTGGCCGCTTGGATTGAAGTCGCGGTAGCGGGGATGCCACCGGTTCCGGCTGTTCCGCAGATATACCCAAACAACTTCGCGGGGCCACACGGCTTTCCGGTATGGGTGCGCTACTGCCACTTCTTCAATTTTCTTTTTGTGATGATGCTGATTCGCAGCGGCCTTTCGATACTAATGGATCACCCGCGTCTCTATTTCAATGATGGCTGCACACCGGGGAGCGAATGGATTCGGTTTACGCCATTAAAAGTTCCACGCGACCGCATCTGGACCGCGAAGGATGACGCGCGATACATCTCGCCGCTGGTTGGCACCCCGGGCTACCGGCACACAATTGGGATAGCTCGCGTGTGGCACCTCATTGACGTGCACGGCTTCATCATTACGGGCATCGTCTTCATCATCATGCTGTTCGATACCGAGCAATGGCGGCGCATTGTGCCAACATCGCCTGTCGTGCTTTTGCAAGCATGGAACACGTTCGTGCATTACGCGACCTTTCATTTGCCGCCGGAACCAAACGGGTTTTATGGCTATAACGCATTGCAACAGATCGCCTATTTCACCGTGGTGTTTATATTCGGACCCCTTGCAATTGCTACCGGCATAGCGATGTCGCCGGCTGTGGTCAACCGGTTTCCGTGGTACGCGCGAATATTCGGTGGCCGGCAATCAGCCCGTTCTGTCCACTTCCTTACCATGTTCAGCTTCCTCGCATTCTTGGTCGTGCATGTGACACTGATCGTGATGACAGGATTTGCGCGCAACATGAACCACATTGTGATGGGTACGGACGATCTGAAGCCGATCGGGATGTACCTCGGATTTGTCGGAATCGGCGTGGTCGTTCTCTCGTGGATTGTGGCGCACTACCTTTCTTGGCGCCATCCGCGCGGACTTCAACATGCGCTCAAGTCCGTGACTTATCCCATGCAGATCCTTACGCTGAACCGGCTGCAACCTCAACAAAAGTACACCGAGAAGGAGATCTCTTCGTATTTCTGGCCTAACGGAAAGATGCCAGTTCGCGAGGATTGGAAGCGTTTGGCAGAAAATGGGTTTGAGAGTTTCCACTTGAAGGTGGGCGGCCTCGTCGAGAAGCCGGTGGAGCTTTCTCTCGCCGATCTTGAGCGGCTGGGTGAGGTCGAGCACATCACCATGCATCATTGCATCCAGGGATGGAGCGGCATCGCGAAGTGGGGCGGGATTCCTATGCAGAAGCTCATTGAGCTCGTCCAGCCAAAACCAGAAGCGAAGGTTGTGGCCTTCTTTTCCTTTGGTGAAGCTCTCTATGGCGGACCTTACTACGACACGCAGAGCCTTGAGAATGTTCGAAAGCCGCAATGTCTGCTGGCTTCGCGAATGAACGGCGAACGGCTTCCGCAGGTGTACGGGGCACCGCTGCGTCTGCGAGTCGAAAATCAGCTCGGCTACAAGATGGTGAAATGGATCGAGCGTATCGAATTCGTTGAATCTGAAAAATTGCTTGGCAAAGGAGAAGGCGGCAAGAATGAGGACGATGAATATTTCGACCTGCTGCCCAATATTTGATGCGGAACAGCGATCCTTTCGCCCATGAACATGCTGGCGTTGACCACATTTTCTCGTTCTTCCGACCGAAAACGGTGTTTCGCGGGCTTGAGGTCCTGCCAAGAGGTCGCCAGCCGGAGCCACTACGTTGATTGTTTCTCTAGGCATCATTTCGAAACTGCGTGAACTGGTCATTATCGAGGTGGCAGTGTTCTTGCTTGTCGCTCAAGCTCTGGCGATCAACCGACTCGCAGGATTGCGCTATCCCTTCTGGAGGCCTCTACCTCAGCCCGAAAGGTGAAGGAAACCACTATGTCCACCCGCGGCGATCCGCGAGCTGTTCGGCGGGATGATCAGACGAAATCCATCATGGACCGCGCCATCGCTCGTGAGCAATCTCTCTCGCGCCTGCTAATGACGTATATCGTCACCGGACTTATATTCATGCTTTTGCCGGGCACGTTTCTTGGTGTATGGAACCTCATCAAAATATCAGCAGCCGCGAAGCCGCCGAATCGATTTCCCCAGCTTGGATTCAGGCGCATGGTCACGCCCAGCTGTTCCGCTGGGTGGGCACGTTCATTCTGGGAAGGTGATGACTGAATGAGGACTCTCAAAACAGGGGCGCTAGGCGAGACGGTTCAATGCTCTTGCTGTTAACTGCTTGATTTGAAGCGATCTCACGTAGAGAGCTCGAATCAACAAGAGTTCACACTCAAAGTCGTGTCGGTAGAGCTGTTCCGTAGTGTGAAGTTCCAGCTTCAGCCCGAATGTCACAATAAGAAGTGTCTCGCGGAACGTTGTGCGCGTCTAATCAGGTATGGAGAGGTAAGCAGCATGAATTCGGCCACAAGGAAATCGAAAGCTCAGTTGCTGGTAGACGGCGGCGATCCTCAGGAAACGCTAAGGGTCAGAAATGTGGTCGGTTATGTTGACGGCCAAACCACGAATCCGACACTAGTCGCCAAGAACCCGGAAGTTCGAACGATAATCTCCTCCGGGCAGAAGTTCAGTTCCCAGGAAGAACTGCAGGAGTACAAGAAGATCGTACAGGCAATTTCACCGCTGGTAGGCGGCGCGGGGGTGTCTATTGAGGTCTTCGCCGATCTGGATACCACTGGCGAGGACATGCTGGCCCAGGGCCGACAGATGTTTTCCTGGATTCCGAATGCATATATCAAGTATCCATGTACGCACGAAGGGCTGCGCGCCGCGCAGATCTCCGTTCGTGAAGGACTGCGCGTCAATATGACCTTGTGTTTTTCGCAGGAGCAGGCTGCTGCTGTATACGCAGCAACAAAGGGATCAAAAGCCACGGTGTACGTTTCGCCTTTCGTAGGTAGGCTGGACGATCACGGTCAGAACGGCATGGATCTGGTGAAAAACATCAAGAAAATGTATGAAGCAGGAGATGGACACGTCCATGTGCTTGCAGCAAGCATTCGCCATCTCAAGCACCTGCTTGGCTCGTTTACCTTGGATGCAGAGTTGGTAACGGCTCCGGCTAAGGTTTGGGAAGAATGGGCCGGTGCATCGTTCCCGCTTCCTGGTAAGGACTTCGTCGTTCAGGGTACCGATACTCAGTTGAAGCCTATTGCCTACAAAGCACTCGATCTAAATCGCGAATGGGAAAGTTTTGACGTTCGCCATGATCTGACGACAAAGGGGATCCAACAGTTTGTGGCTGATTACAAGAGTACGCTTAAGCAGTCTGCCTGAAGGTCTGTCTCGATGAGTTCAAGCAAATACATTATCCTCGGCGGCGGCATGGTCGCGGGCTACGCCGCGAAGGAACTGGCGAAACGAGGTCTCGGTCCCGGCGAGTTGACGATCATTTCCGCCGACGATGCATTCCCGTACGAGCGCCCACCTCTGTCAAAAAGCTTCCTTTCGGGCAAAGACAAGGAAGTCGATATTCTGATCAATGCTCAAGAGTGGTATGCGCAAAAGAAGATCGGCGTCAAGTTGAAAACGCTTGTTCAAAATATCGATTTGAAAAAGCGTACCCTTCGCGCAAGCTCGGGCGAATCTTTCGAGTTTGAGCATCTGCTCATCGCCACCGGCGCACGCGCGAGAAAGCTTGACTGCCCTGGAAATGATCTGCGCAACGTATTTTATCTGCGGTCCTTGGACGACTCCAGGAACATCCGGGACAACGCGGCAACCGCTAAGCGCGCTGCCATCATCGGCGGGGGGTTCATCGGCATGGAGGTGGCTTCGGTTCTCGCGCAACAAAATATCGAGACCACGTTGATCATTCGGGAAGATCGCGTTTGGAGCCGAGTCTTCACTCTTGCAATGTCAAACTTCTTTGAGCATTACTATGCCTCGAGAGGAGTACGGCTTCTCAAAGAGGAAAACGTGGTCCAGTTCGAGGGCAAGGAACGCGTAAATGCGGTGGTGTTGTCGAGTGGCAATCAAGTCGCGTGCGACATGGTTATCGCGGGCGTGGGTGCGGCTCCAGTAACGGAGGTCCTTGCCAAGACCGGCCTGGAAATCGAAAACGGCGTTGTGGTCAACGAGTACCTCGAAACGAATCAGGCTGGCGTTTTTGCGGCGGGTGATGTGGCTAGTTACTTCGACAAAATCTTTAACAAGCGACGACGCGTGGAGCACTGGGACAATGCCGTTTCTCAAGGGCAGCATTGGGCATCCGTCGTTCGAGGAGATCGGCAACCATTCGTACACGTCCCTTACTTTTTTTCAGATGTTTTCGATTTATCTTACGAGTTGTGGGGCGATCCTCATGATGCGAGGGAAACGGTCGTCCGTGGCGACGCGAACAGTCCAAGCTTCAGTGTTTGGTGGCTTAATGGGGATCGGCTGGTAGCCGCCTTTACTATGAACCGGCCTGACGAGGAACGGGAGCTTGCGCCGGAATGGATAAAATCCAAGCAACGCATGTCGAGGGAACTCCTTGCGGATCAGAATCGCCCTCTAAGAGAAGGGAAATAGAGAAAGCTCTAGCGGCTCCTCGTACCCCGCCTTCGGTGAGTCGGAGTGGCAATTCGTTTTAACGCCTTCCCCTTATGAATCGCAATGTGATCAGTCTTATTGCTCTTGATGAGGTATTGCGGTTCGTCCTTTGAAGCGTGGTGCACGTAGCCTTTGAAGCGAGTGTCCGATACAACTCGCTTGATGATCGTTCCGCGCACCCTTCCTGCTTCGGAGTTCCATTCGACATGATCGCCACGCTTGAACGTTTTGGACATTTTTCAGTTCCTACCGGAGGGAAGCTGGATCGGGCCACGCAATGGTCAGTAGAAGAGCGCTGTCAACGATGCCTTCCACATCGTGAGGAATATCGTGTTCTAGTGTCAGCATTTGCCCTGCTGCTAGCTCTAACTGACCGCTCGGCAGTACTGAACCGAATTCGTCCGTCGAGAGTTTGAACCGAAATTCGTCCCTCGGTTCGATGTTTGTCCAATCGCCCGCCAGTTTTCATGACGATTAACACGAGCCGGAAATCGGAATACTTGACGAGCGTCTTTGCCGTGTGCCCAGACTGCCAGCGTCCTTCGGATCGTAGCTTCTCGATCTCGCGCTTGAGGTCCAGAGTCAGGAGCGGCGCGGCTAAAGTCCCCACTTCGTGTTCTCGTCCGGTTTGTGGCTTTGCGTCTGACATCATGATTTCACCTCACCTTTGTAGATGCCGAGTATCACCCGTACGAACCATTTTGGGCGAGCGACACACTTGATTCAAGAGTCAAAAGCCTGGACTGACTGAACTGCGCCAAAGATTCTTTCAGGAGGGATCATGGCTCAAAAGGCTCAACGTCAGCAGGGCGTCTACCGTGACAGTTATGACTTGCACTGCCTTTGGCTGCCCCGCGTCTCTTGTCAGTTCTAAAAACCTACATACGCGCTGCTGTCATCGCAGCGTTCGTCGGATTCGGAGTTTGGCTCCTTCAGCCTCGCGGCATTGCGCCTGATGTCGGCCGCGGAAAGCTATGCTCAACAAATGTCTATTCGGCACTTACCGGCGCCGGCAACCATGAACCACCGCCAGAGCAGGCGGTGCGTTCACCCGTCTTGCCCACCAGGGAGAGCGATCGAACGTTTCAGCGGTTTCTGGGCAGGGGATTCCGCGCTCGTTTCCGTCGTGGAAATCACCCGTGCCGTTACTAAGGGTCATCACCGGCCACATCATTCCGAGAAATGCTTAGCTTCGTGAGTCGCCTCAGGCCGATCTACTTCCTGCGACAATGCATTACTTTCCCTGATCATGCCCAGAAGCACGACCGTCACCGACACAACAACAGGTCCGATGAAAATCCCTATGAACCCGAAGGCTCTGACGCCGCCCAATAGTGCGAAGAATATGAGCAGGTTGTGCATCTTCGCGCGTCCGCTCACAACATAAGGCCTTACCAGGGCATCCACCTGTGCGACCACCGCTGCGCCCCAGCCGAAAAGAAGCAGTGCCTTAATCCAATGTCCGCTGGCCAGAAGAACCACCGCTCCGGGCAGCCAAACGATCGCGGTCCCGACGAGCGGAACTAAAGATGCCAGTGACGCCAGAAGAGCCCACACCACCGGCGAGGATAAACCCAGCACCCAAAATGCAACTCCCGTCAGTGACCCTTGCGCGAACCCCACAGCAATGCCGCCATACGCACTGGCCACAATGATTTCACTAATTCGCGCCATCAGCTTTTTTGCCTGTTGGTGAGTGAGAGGCATCGATTCCGCCAACCCATGATGAATTTTTGGTCCGTCGCGGAAAAGAAAGAACAAGGTGAAGAAAACCACGATCGTGTCGAGCATTAGGGACATCAAGTTGCTCACTGCTCTTCCGCTTAGTCCCACCAGATATCTGCTCGCTGCGTTTACTCATCCGAGTAGAGTCGCCCGCATGTCAAGCCGCGACAGATCGACATACCTGCCCAGCGTTCCGAGCGGCGTTTCGAGCAGGTGCATGAAGTATGCGCCGACACCGCCCTGGGTCGCACTCTTTTCACAGAGGGACCTGTAGAGATCGCCCAGTTCTCCGGTGACGACGATGCCGAGCACAACGGCCGGAATCGCGACGATTAGCATCACCATGACAGTAGAGATGGCCGCGGCAAGGTTTAGCCGTCGAACAGAAAGATCGACTTTCGCATGAAGAGGATGAAAAATCACCGCCAGTACCACAGCGGCAAAAATGGCATCGAGAAACGGGTGCGCGACAAGATACGAGAGATAGAGCGCGAGGGCAGCAAGCGCGAACAAGAAACACGTGTTTGCCGATTGTCGCACGGACAATTCTAACTCTCGGGTGTCTGCTGGTAACGACATCTCGCAGGGATTCAGGTTGTACGCTCAACCCAAGCGCCAGTCTGGGTGCGACAAGCGTGACTGTTCCATCACCGAACTAGAGATCATCGACACTACAACATCTCGCAAGGGGCGGATCATGGCAGAAGCTCGGGCCCGGGACATCGCCTTGGCTCAAGTTCATAACCTTCATTACAGGCTGCCATTGTCGCCCGTAACTTTGGAAATCGGCGAGTGTTCACTCTTGAACAGACGGCTGGCGTTCAAGGATTCTAGACTACCGAACAGAAACTGACCTTACATCGAAACAAGTACTCAGCAGCACTTAGAACCAGTCGCCGGTAATGCTTATGCAATCCTCCGGAAGCAGCTACGCGGCTCGGTGTATCCACAGCATGGGTGCCTTTGTGCGACGAACGGCTCCACATCGGCCACTGCTTGTCGAGGTCTATCAGGTCATTCGCCGTCTGGCGTAGTCGAAGACGATTTCCTTAAGGTCGCCACTCGGGGTGACCCGAATGCAGATCGGCTAAACACTGACAGGCGAGCGGCAGGAATCAGGCGATGACTTATGTCACAGACGAACCGTCGCACAGCATCGTTCTCACATTCCCGGTACGGCAGGTCGCGCGCGCCAGTCCGGTACAATAACGAGCGTGCCGGAATCGAAATTGACATGTGGCCAAACACTAGCAAAAGTACCGATTTTTTCTGGCCTGACGGAAGGCGAGTTGGTCTTTCTGGCGGAACGCGCGGTTCCGCGCCGGTATGCAGCGGGTGAGAGCGTGTTCGACGAAGGGGAGCTTTGCTCCGGACTCTATGTCGTCGAGTCCGGCCATGTACGGATCTTTAAGAGCTCGTCCAAGGGACGCGAACAGGTACTAAGTATTGATGGCCCGGGCAGTTCCATCGCCGAGCTGCCCGTCTTTGATGGCGGGAACTATCCCGCGTCTGTAACGGCCATCGACGACGCCACGCTGCTCTTTGTTAGCAAGCAGGATTTTCAGGCATTGTGCCTGGCCCATCCTCAGGTGGCGCTGAAGGTCTTGCGGGTGGTCGGTGCGCGCCTGCGCCGACTGGTTGGCATAATCGAAGAGCTCTCGTTCACAACAGT
>JAICJP010000255.1 GCA_025928375.1 Candidatus Sulfotelmatobacter sp. | reverse complement strand
GTACTCAACTTCTGACTTGGACCACTCGGCAACATGCATAATCCACTCCGGCCGAAAGAACGTAATTCCTGAACAACTTAAACATTTTCGAGTGACCGAAGTCCGTACCACCTGTCACGGTTGCGTGTGAGTGTCATCACTCGGGTTACTGTGCCCAACTGTTACGACATTCAAGTTGTAACTCGTGGTTTACGAACGGGAACTTCAGGGGCAGAACTTTTCAGTCTCCCCGATCGCTCTCTCATGGAGTTCCCAAGAGAGAATCGCTTTCTGGCATCCTTCGCGGGCGAGACTCGTGCTTAGACGCTTTTCGGCATCATCGAAGGTTTTTTCGGCAGCCATTCTGGCGTGATATGCCTTCTCGTCTGCGTCTTTCAGTTGTCGTGCAACGACGAACTCTCGGGAATGGTTAGCATCCATTTTCTTACCGCTGTGTGCCTTAGGATTGGAGTTTGCCCCATTCGCGTCCAGCGCACTGTAGGCGGCTCTTATGTTGTCGGGCCAGCGCTGCCGGAGTTCCTCGCTCAAGCGATCGAGGGCGGCATTCGCCTGATCAGCAGTTTTGCGCACGCGCTTCTTTTCGCGCAACCAGGTCATGACCGACCACCTCATGGCTTCATTCATCAGTTGTTTTGCTGTCTCAACCTCTGGAAGTGTTTTCATGCGAGCCTCGGGGAAGAGCGATCCACGAACTAGAGTGCTTGCAGTGGGCTGGCCGATCCTGTGACCGTGATCACTCCTGTTATTGCTGTAACGCACAAACACCAAAGAACCGATTGACTGCCGCGGAGTACCCGCTTATATTGGGATCGATGCTGCAGTGCAGCAATTGGAGGCGGTTTCATGCGAACTCATAAGAAGGACGAGCAGTATTCGCCGCTGGATGTTCTTACGGAGCTGGCGGTGGAGGGCACATCGAGCCTGGTGGAAGCGCAACGCACGCTCCTCGATCTGGCGAAACAAGAGAACGATATTTTGTTCAATGGCGTGAAAGAGCGTGTCGGCAACTTCGTGCCCGGCATTGCGATGACCGACATGGTCCGCCGGAGTGTTGACACCCTCATCGGGATGCAGCACGAGCTGCTGACCGCGACTGCGCGACAAACCATGGAATGGGTCGAATCCGAAAAAGCGGGCAAAGATCATCGTTCGGCTCGGCTCATGGAACTGGCGCGCGAGGCCGTCGAGACTTTCACCCGGGCACAACAGAAATTCCTCGAAGTAGTTGAGCAGGAGTCGGTGAAAGCCACGCGCGGCAAGCTCAGCCACCGCGACGAAACCGCAAAAAAGACGCAGATTGCGGCTCTGGCCCGTGAGGCAGCTAACGCGTTTATAGAAGCACAGAAGAAGCTGCTGGATGTCATGAGCCAGCAGGTGAGCGTCAACCTTGATCTCTCGACGAAGTCGCTTGCCATGATGTCGCCGGCGCGACTGGTGCCGACCGCGACTCTGACCGAAGAAGGGGTAAAAGACTTCTTCAAGGCGGAAACCGACTTGATCGGCTCGCTGATCAAACCGCGCAAGCCAAAGGCTATGGGCCGCGCCAAACCAGGCCGGACCCACAGCAAAGATCACAAGCCGGTAGTAGCGTAATCGCGACGGCTTGTGCTTTGGGGAATGATCGCAGCCGCACTCAACTGGCAGCAGCCGGAGATGAATTGGGCTTGAGCCAACGATTCACCAACGTCTGCTGCCATTGAATTCCCAGGCGGCTCACCAGCAACAGGGCGCTGCATTGGAGCGTGATCCAGTCGCGCTTTACAAGCGGCAGGCGAAATTCTGAACGATGGCGCACCCAGTGCATCGCAATGTGGCGAGCCACGGTGATGCCCACCGCCGAATCCGCGCCCACCAGGTCGCCCAGGATCCCCTCCAGCGTAAACATCACTTTCGACAACATGATCAGCGAGGCGGGAAACTTTATTCCTGCCATGGCGATATCTTCCAGCAACCGCATGGCATCGGCGACACTGGGCAGGCTCGAGGTGGGAATGCGATCGAGAAATTCTGTGATTACCGGACGGATGGTTCCTGACAGGCGCACCCCGCCTCGGGGGCCATGTTGCGCGAGCGCCGCAATCTCATGGAGCACTCCCGGAGGGTCGCGCAACGTGACCATCAGAAACAGAAGAGCAAGGTGACGGCGTTGCTCGCGGTTCAGCCTTTCCCTTAATGCCCAGTCGAGGATCACGAGTTCACCCGAACGGCTGTGGTAAAGAAGATTGCCAGCGTGGGGATCGCCATGAAAAACGGCATTGGCCGACGAGGAGAGGAGCGGTACAGCGATCAAAGCCTCGATCAGTTGCTCAGCGACTTTCCGGCGCGCTCCGGTCGACAATCGGAGTACTGCATTCGTCACCTTAATTCCACGTTCCTCAGACATCGCGGTTATCGTGTTCGTGCACAGTGGCTGAATCACTTTCGGGATGTGAACGGCTGGATACGAGCGATAAAGAGCGGTCGCCTCGAGAAGTGTCTTCTGTTCGCGGCGAAAGTTCACTTCATGGCGAAGCAGGCGGCGAACCTTCTTAAAGGTATCCGGAATCAAGTGAGCCGGAAAGCCATACGTATGATGCCGGTCGCCGAAGTGCTCCGCGAGTCCCTGCAAATAGTCCATGTCCTCGGAAAAATAGGCTGGGATGTGGGGCTTCAGAACCTTGAACACACCGCGTTCCCGGACTCCGGTTTCAGGATTCTTCCACGAGAAACGGATCACCGCGCTGACACTGGCTTCCTTCAATATCTGCGTGGAAACTTCCACTTCGTAGCGGTTTGCTTTGGCCCCCAGCGCTTTCAGAACTATGGAACGGATGTCTTCGGGCCGCACGTCCCGTATTCCGTTTTCTAGCCGGGAAAGCGCCTTGCGCAAAGCGGGATGGAGATGCTGGTTGCGGGCGATCACCTGGCCTAACTTCTGCAAGCCCGGCACCTTCGCAATCAGCCGTAGCAGACGGGTTTCCGCAGGTGTATCGAAAGGAAGCTCGATTTGCTCCAGCAACTTTGGAGCCAGCCGCTCTGGCGATAGCCGCGCGACCACAAACATCATTGAGTCCCGCACCGGGGCACGCCAATTCAAATACTGTTTGGGCACCAGCTTCTCGACGGGAACGATCTCATCCACAATCCAAAGCGCCATCGCCTCGCGGATGGATTGTCCCAGCGGGCTGCGCAATCCATTCTCAATGGCTTGGATCTTCTCCGCCGCCGTTGCGCCCTGAGGCAGGTAGCTGGCCAGCGTGGACCGCAACTGCTGAGGAGGAAGTTGGCTCAAGCCGGCGGCAATGGCTGAAGCATCGAGCATGGCGGGTGACTGCTCAGACTATCTGCTCGTTGAGAGACGCTCGCAGTGACCGGCATCACCAGAGAATTGCCGGGCATGTGAGATAGTTGCTGAACTTGGTTGCATGTCGTGGCGAGGGGGGCACGTGCACACTTTAAACGAAGCATTCTCCACCTTGTCGGTCCGGCGTCGCTATGAAGTCTGGTTTCTACGCCTCGGTTTAGTTGATGGCAGTGGCGCCTGGTGGTTCCGCTATCTGTTGATGAATCCGGGGCACTCGGGGTGTGCGAACTCTCCCCAAGGTAAGCCGGTTCAGGTCTGGGCTACGTGGTTTCCAGTTGGTGCCACGCCGCGCAGTTTCATTCAGGGATTTTCGCTCTCTGAGTTGAATCTCAGCAGCAAGGGGTCGTCCCCGCTTCACTTCGAGGCAGGCGAAAACGAAATCGGAGAAGACTACTGTCGCGGTGCGCTGAATGTTGAGGGTCATCACCTCAAATGGAACCTGCAATACTGCTCCACTTTTCGCGTGACCTTGAGCAGCAAAGGCTGGATCGGATTCTCACGCACGCCGCATTCGGATGCGGTATTTTCGGGCGAAATCACGCTGGATGGCCGCAGGTTTGCAGGCAATCCCCTCGGATTTGGAGTGCAGGGTCATAACTGCGGATACCGACATCGAACCTTCTGGCGCTGGACGCACGCCTATTTCCCCAGGGAAGGCAAACCGGCGAGCACTCTTGAGGCGCTGGTCTACGAAATGCCGCTGGGCCTGGTTTTTCGCAAAGCCGTGCTCTGGCACGATGCCAAGGCCTTCCGCTTCGGCAAACTAAGGGAAGTGCGAAAAGCACGCGAAGACATGCAGTGGGAATTTGCGTGCACTTCGGACGACGGCATTCAAATCGAGGCGACAATCGACGGGCGCGGGGCGTGCCTGCATCGCCTTCCGTATGTCAAAACCGACTGCTCGGGCACATTCGAAGTATCAAACAACAGTCTTGCCTCGGCCGCGATCCTCCTAAGGAGACCGAACGGTTCTGTGGAGAAGTTGGAGACCAGCACGGGCGCTGTGCTGGAAATGGTGGGCTAGACTCGCGTTGCTCGAGCCTTTGCCAATCGGTCTGCGACCACGACGTAGGCTGCGGGATTGAATGCCATGCCGATGTGAGTGCCAGGAACTTCCACATCGCTTTCGGCCTTCATGGTCATGCAATAGCGCCAATCCACGATGCCGTCCTGCCGGGTGTAGATGGCAGTCTCCAGCAAGGTGTGTGGCACCTTGCGGCGAAGTGAACCCAAGAAATTGCAGGTACAGTGACCGGTATAGCAGTTGGGAAGAACTCCTGTGCCATGCTCTTCGAGAATCCGCAGGCGCACTGCCTCGGCGGCATTGAGCACTCCGCGATGCGCTACGGTGCCGCGGACCGGTGCTGCCAGAGTAATTACCGAAGCAACATCTTTCGGACGAGAGCCTGCGGCGGAGCGGGCAATCACTCCGCCAAGGCTGTGGCCGATCAAGTGAACCTTGCGCCCGGTGTCCGCCAAGGCTTTGTCGATGGTCTGATTCAGGCGACGCTGGATCAGAATGTTAGGGCACTCGGCATTGATGCCGATCCCGGAAAAATAGGGACGATAACCAATGCGTGCAAGCCAGGCGTGAAGTTCGGTCAGATAAAGATCGGTTCCCAGGAAGCCGGGGATAATGATCACGGCGGAACCGTCGCCGCGGGGCACCCCCAATCCGTAATAAACAGGAGTGGCATGCAAGATCAGGATCTCGGCGCCGAACAGGGCTTCGGTCCAAAAAGAAGATGTGTGGGATTTGGGATAGGGCTCCCGGGTGGATACGCGCTGTTGCGCCGTCGCAGGACGCTTTTTGATGCTTTTCGATTTGGGCCGCACGTTGTCCTGGTGAGTGCCGATCCCCGTCTCTGGGGGACAAGGATCCGATGCTGCACCGCACAATTATACTGCTGGATCGACATCTGACCAAGAGAGATTTAGCAGAGTCAAAGTTTCGGGTTTCAAAGGTTCGGCTTTCAGGTCTCGCTTACCGCGTTCAGCTTCGATTTACCGGCGTCTTTTCCTCGTCGAGGGTTTGCGCTGCGCCGGTTTTCGAAGTTGCGCTTCGAGTTCGGCTACGCGTTTGCGCAGAGAATCCACCTCGTTTGGTTGCTGTGACGCCGACGTGCCGGGAGCCGCTCCCAGAAAGCGCTTCATCATGTCCACTGGCGAGAGGACGGCAGACTGCACTTCACTCAACCTGTTCTGCACGGTGTCTTGTAGCTTCTGATAGGTATCGAAGGCCGACTTGAGATACCACATCAGAAATTCCTGCCGTACCTCATCGGAGGCAATAATCAACTGTCGCAAGAGTTCGAGCGGCAAACCGGTGGGCTTGTCCTTTGCATCTTCGGTAATGATCTGGGTCAGGGTCACGCGAGTCAGATCCTGACCCGTCTTCGCGTCCACCACCCGTACTTCCCTGCCGGCGCGGACATGTTGCGCGAGATCATCCAGGTTCACATAGCGGCTGCCTGCGGTATCGTACAGGCGCCGGTTGCCATATTTCTTGATGACGATCTCTGCAGATTTCATATGCTCCTATGTTGCTGTGCACACGGCAGAAGAATATCTTGACACAATCCTCTTGCGGACGTACATTTTAGCTGATGCTGCACTGCAGCATTGGAGGTACATTCATATGCCAGCAGCAAAGCACGAATCCACTCATCGCAAAGATTCGTCGGTGCTGTCCCTGCTTTCGGGCTGGGGACAACAGGGAGTACAAACACTTTTCGCTACCCAACGGATTCTCCTCGATTTGGCCATGCGGCAGAACGCCAGCGTCATGCACGCTGTGCGAGAGCAGTTGTCAGATCCTCATCATTCCCCCACTGCCATTCTGAGCGATATCGCTGAGGAAGGCATGACAAATTTTCTGGAAGGCCAGAAGATTCTGCTCGAACTGGGAAAAAAACAGAATGAGATCATCCTGAACGGGGTGAAAGACCGGGTGGGCGACTGCCCGCGCCGGCGCGCCCTCGTCGACCTGCTACAGCGCAGCGTAGACACGTTCATCAACATGCACGAGGAGTATCTCAAGATTGCCAGCAAACAGACGCATACCTGGCTGGAGTCCGCCAAGGCGGGCAAGCCATAT
>JAICJP010000474.1 GCA_025928375.1 Candidatus Sulfotelmatobacter sp. | reverse complement strand
GACTTCTTAACCGCCCCGTCGTCACCTGCATTCGCGGGAAGCGCAAATCCACACGCCAGGATGGCTGCGCATAAGAGCAGCATCCCCGACTTCCGAATTCCCGTTCCCCGACTCATTCGCGATAATCCAAAAATCAAGGCCCAAGGCGATCCTGGCACCGTGCTATCAGCACAGTACCAGTTTCCGTTGGGCCAGATCGTGTTACGGAAGTGTACCGGCCAGGAAGATGGTTCCATCCTGCCGTGACGAGCCGCGCTGCCGCACCAGGAACACCACATCCTGGCCGCTCTTCAACGTCGATTCGATCTTCGCGAAATCCTCTTCGCTGTTGACCGGCTGCTTGTTCACTTCCAAAATGATGTCGCCGCGCGCCAGGTTGATGTCTTCGGCGAACGATCCCGGCTTCACGTCCTGCACGATGACGCCTTTACCCGAGGGGATGTCCAGGCGGTCGGCCATATCCGGAGTCACCTTGCGGACGGTTACCCCGAACTTGCTCGGCTTCGGCGCATTCTCATCTTCGTTGCCCTGGTCCTCGCCCAAACGCTGAGCGAAGAGTTTCGCGCGATCGGCGATCGTCACCGAGGTTTCCTGGGTTTTCCCGTTGCGCAGGAAGCCCAATGCCACTTTGGAGCCAGGCTTGCGCGACGCAATGTCAGCTACCAGTTCCGATCCCTTGCTGACTTTCTTACCATCCACGGTCGTGATGGTGTCTCCGACTTTCAGCCCAGCCTGATCCGCGGGGCTGCCCGCGACTACGCTGGAAACCGTTACGCCACTGCCCGCTCCATATACTCGCGCAATAGCCGGATTCTCCACCGCATCGAACATGATTCCAATCGAGCCGCGTGAAACCTTGTGCTCCGGCCCAGTCAGCTGGTTGTAGACTTCCACAACCGTCTTCGAGGGCAACGCAAATCCAATTCCGGCGTAAGCATTGGTCTCGCTCAGAATCGCCGTGTTGATGCCGATAACCTCTCCACCCATGTTCACCAGCGGCCCGCCCGAGTTACCGGGGTTGATCGCTGCGTCGGTCTGAATGAAAGTCTGGAACTGCCGTCCGGGAACGATGTCGCGTCCCTTGGCCGAAACGATGCCGGCCGTCACCGTTCCTGCCTGCCCAAACGGACTGCCAATAGCCAGAACCCAATCTCCCACTTGCATGGAGTCGGAATTGCCCATCTTCGCGGTGGGCAGTGGATGCTCGACATCCACCTTGATCACGGCCAGATCAGTTTCCTGATCGGTCCCGATCACCTTGGCGTCATGCTGTACTCCGGGGGGATCGTCCTGGAAACGTACTCGAATGCGATCCGCTTTTTCCACCACGTGACGGTTGGTAAGGATGAAGCCCTTGGCATCGACCACCACTCCCGATCCCAGCGAGCGTTCGCGAATGGCGCCGCTGTCCGGGCCGCCCGGGCCACCTTGTCCTCCGGGGCCGCCTTGGCCACCCGGACCACCAAAGAAGCGGTTGAAGAAGTCTTCCATGCTGCCGCCGTCCTCGTCGTCTCCGCCGCCCTGTCCGCCACGGCGCCGGTGCACGTTCTTCACCGTCGATTCGGTGTTGATGTTGACCACGCTGGGCTCGAGCTGCTTCGCGATCTGCGAAAAGGCGTTGGACATCTGCTGCGGCGAAGCCATGGTCAGGGGCGCCGCATCGCTCTTCTGCCCCTCTTTCCCTTTAACTCCCTGGTTAATGACAGTTCCAATGAGAATGCCGACTGCCAGAGTTGCCAAGATACTCAGCGTGTAGGCCGCCCGATGGGCCTTCATGCGCATCCACATTGCGCCCATAATGTCACTTCCTCCGAACTTGTAAACCGCTAATAGTATACCTATTTACGCGACGCGACCGAGCTGCACATTCTTCGCTGAGTGTACACTGCGACCGTAGAGTGTCCTTTGCTTAGACGCATATTTGATGCAAACCGTTTCATGGGATGTAACCCTGAAGGTCACTCATCCTGAAGCAGATACGAATCGGCGGTCAAAAGGCGGTTCGGTTGGCGTCCCGATAGGGTGTCGTCGCAATCATTTCGCCTCGTATACCGTCTTTCCCCCGACTACAGTCCGCAGCACCTTTGTCCCCAAGATTTTTTCCGCCGAAACTGACGTGAGATCGCGATCTAGAACGACAAAATCCGCCAGCATGCCGGGTGCGAGCTTGCCTTTGTCCTTCTCTTCAAACTCTGCAAAAGCCGAACCTGAGGTGTAGGCCGAAATTGCCTGGTCTATGCTCAAGCGCTGCGCCGGGAAGTATTCCTGTTTGCCGTCCTCACTCTTGCGCGTCATGGCAGCGTACAAGCCGCGAAATGGCGTGACCGGCTCCACGGGATAATCCGTGCCGAACGCGAGTGGCACTCCCTTGTTCAAGAACGCCAGCCAGGCGTACGAAGTCGCTGCCCGTTTCGCGCCCAGCCGGTCCTGCGCCCAGCGCATATCGGTGAGAAGATGATTCGGCTGCATCGACGCAATGACCTTCAGTTGCTTGAACTCGCTGATCTGAGCCGGGGTCGTGACCTGCGCG
>JAICJP010000366.1 GCA_025928375.1 Candidatus Sulfotelmatobacter sp. | reverse complement strand
GGGAGCCAGGCAACCTCATCCCACCTTCGACTGAGCGCGAATTCCCGCGGATGCCTACGTTACAATTCGAATGCCTTTCTGGAATTGAAGCGGCTAGTTTCCGCTCGATGTTCCGCAGGCAATCAGGTGCCCATACGCCTATGACAACGCAGCCGGTAACCAGCAGTGCATCCGTGCTCGACAGCAAAAAGATTTTCTATAACCGTTTTCTTCTGATCGTAGCTGGACTCGGCGGGCTGCTCTATGGAGTGGACGTCGGAATCATCGCGGGGGCGCTTCCGTATCTGGAGGCCACTTCCGGATTGAACCGGGCCGAGCTTTCCATCGTGGTAGCGGCCGTGTTGTTGGGCAGCGTGATTTCCACGCTCTTCGCCGGACTGCTTGCCGACTGGATCGGACGCAAAGCCCTGATGGCGGTCAGCGGGGGCATGTTCGTGGTCAGCATCCCAATGATTGCTTTGGCGCACGGTTATGGCCCTCTGGTTCTTGGCCGGCTGCTGCAGGGCACTAGTGCGGGACTAATCGGCGTGGTCGTGCCACTTTATCTCGCGGAATGCCTGACTGCCTCCAATCGCGGCAAGGGCACAGGAATTTTTCAATGGCTATTGACTGCAGGAATCGCGGCAGCCGCGCTCATTGGACTGTTGTTCAGCTTTCGGCTGGAACATATCGTGCAGACGGGGGACGCCAACGCGATCTTCGCGTTCAAGAATTCAGCCTGGCGGGGAATTTTCTGGGTGTCCTTGCCCCCCGGCATCCTGTTTGTGATTGGCAGCCTGATGCTCTCGGAATCGCCTCGCTGGCTGCTCAAGCGCGCCAAAAACGACGCGGCGTACGCGGCCTTGCTGCGTTCCCGCAGCACCGAGCAGGCTGATCTGGAATTGAAAGAGATGCAGGACCTGGCCGCCGCGGAAACCGTGCAGCGCGCGTCAGGCGCGAAAGTGAAGGACTCGCTGCTGCGACGGAAATATGTGATTCCGTTTGTGCTGGCGTGCGTCATTCTGGCGTGCAATCAGACCACTGGCATTAACTCCATCATTGCCTACAACACGAACATTCTTTTGCAGAGCGGGCTCTCCGACTTTGCGGCCCATCTGGGCTATGTGCTGTTCACGTTCATCAATTTCTTTGTGACCTTTGCGGGGGTGATGCTGGTTGATCGCAAGGGGCGCAAGTTCCTGCTCTCCCTGGGGACGGCTGGAATCATCGTATCGATGTTGTGCACGGGGGTTCTGTTCAGGCAAAGCGAAAAATCGGGGATCGATTCCCGGACTGCCCTGCAATCGATAGTGACACCTGAGCAGACGGTGAAACTCGACTACAACCAGGATACGGCGGCGAAGTTGCTGGCTGCGTCCGGAAAGGCAGCCAGCGACACACCAACTTCGCTGGTTGTGATTTATTCCTACGGAGACTTCCGGGCAGCGAGCCAGGCGGTGAGATCGGATGATCCGGCGGCGAAGCCCATTGAGATATCGCGCGAAGATGCCGTGCCGGCGAATCGCGTGAACGCCTTTTTCTCCAATCCTTTTGGAAATCTGGAGGCAGCGCGTACGGCTCCGCTGAAAATTGAGAACGCGCTCATCACCCCGATCCCCGCTCCCAGCCATGGCTGGATTGTGGCCATCACCCTGTTCATCTTTATGGCGTTCTACGCAGTCGGACCGGGAGTGTGCGTGTGGCTCGCGCTCTCGGAATTGATGCCGACGCGCATCCGGTCCAACGGGATGAGCATCGCGCTGGTGCTGAACCAGGCGGTGTCAACCGCGATCGCCGCGATTTTCCTGCCGACGGTGGGCGAGTATGGATACTCCACCATGTTCTTTGGTTTCGCGGCATTCACAATTATTTACTTTGTGACCGCAACCTGGTTTTTGCCTGAGACGAAGGGAAAGACGCTGGAGGAGATCGAAGCGCATTTTGAGGGGAAGCGGTAGTTAGGAGCCGCCAAGGTTCGCTCCTAATTGCGCTAACCCCTGCTTTGCCACTCTTACGTAAGATCGTTTATTCTCAGCCACAGCCATGACGCCTACCAAAAAGAAAGATAACGGCAATCATCTGAAACCTCAGAGTTCGAAGAGCGCACCCGGCAAATTCGCCCATGCCATGCGCCGCGAGATTTATGAGCAGCCCACGGCCATTGCGAAGACGATCCAAAAACATCTCGAGAACGACATCATTTTCCCCGGCGAATTGGAGCCGATTGCGGGCGCGCTCCTTACTTTTGAAAAATTGATCATCGCGGCTAGCGGATCGAGCCGTCACGCAGGCTTGGCCGGCGAGATCATGATCGAGGATCTGTCGGGCGTGGCGGTGGATGTCGAATATGCCAGCGAGTATTGCTACCGCTCCACCCACGCCGCAGTGGAACCGATCGTTATGGTGATCACGCAATCCGGGGAGACCGCCGATACGCTCGCGGCCGAGCGCGAGGCTCTCACCCGAGGTGTCAAGACCATCGCCATCTCCAATGTCCCGAACACCACGATCGTGCGGGAAGCAAGCGCGGCTCTGATCTCCGGCGCGGGACCTGAGGTTTCCATTCCCGCGACGAAGAGCTTCACTACCCAGCTCACGATTCTTTACCTGATGGCGCTGTTCCTTGCCCGCAAGCGTGGGCGCATGACCTCGGAAGTGACGCGCTCTTACTTGCAGCGCCTGATGCGGCTTCCGGCAGCCATCGAGGAGAAGTTGGCAACCTGGGACGGCTTAGCCGAACAGTTCGGCAGAGTGCACTTCCAAGCCGAGAAATTCCTATACCTGGGGCGCGGGGTGCATTATGCCATCGCCCGCGAAGGAGCGCTCAAGCTCAAAGAGATTTCCTATGCCCATGCGGAAGGATACCCGGCAGGAGAACTGAAGCATGGCCCCAACGCCCTCGTCGATGACAAGCTGCCCGTTGTGGTGATCGCGACCTGCGACCACCGCGATCCTGATTCCGTTTTGCGCTACCGCCGGACTTTGGATGTCATGAAGGAAGTTCGCTCGCGCAAGGGTCCGCTAGTGACGGTAGCAACGGAAGGAGACAATGAAGTCTCCGCCATCGCTGAGCACGTGTTTTACGTTCCTCCCGCGCCGGAATTGCTGCTGCCCATTGTAGAAGTGATCCCGCTTCAGCTCTTCGCGTACCATATCGCGGTGAACAAAGGATATGACGTGGATCATCCTCGCAACCTGGTGAAGGCAGTGGTCACGGAATAGGGCTCACGAGCGGCTGAAATCGATATACCCCTTCTCCACATTGACGCTGACCAGTTTGGCTCGCAGCTTGTCACCCACATCGAGCCCATGGCCTTGAATGAGCAGGCCTTCCACGTGGGGCTGCAGCACGCGTACGAACGTGCCATGATCGGTCACTCCGGTGACGATCGCGTCGAAGGCTTCCCCAATCCGGTGTTGCATGGCGATCGCTGCCAGGCGCTTTGACATATCGCGCTCCACTTTTCTGGCCGCATCCTCCTTTTGCGTGCAGTTGGCCGCAATCGCAGTCAGTTCATCATCGGAATATGGATTCTTCTGGCCCGCGATGGTGGCCTTGATCAATCGCTGCGTGACCACATCAGCGAAACGGCGGTTGGGCGCGGTCGCGTGCGTGTAGTCTTGGACCGCAAGACCAAAATGACCGGGCGCCGTTTCTCCCGCCTTTTCCAGCACGTACTCGCCAGGGCCTATCAGTTTGATTACGGCCAGCGAGAGATCGGCAAAATGATCAGGATCCGCCGCTTTCTGCCGGATGAGGAAATCGTTCAAGGCCTTGGAATCCGGTTCTGCAGGAAGGCGGTCCCCCTTGCTCGCGGCGAGTTGCACAATGCGGTCCCACCGTTCGGGCGTGCGCACAATCCGCCGCAACGAGGATACATTCTGCAATTTCCTGGCGACTACTCCATTCGCGGCAACCATGAAGTCTTCGATTAAGTCGGTGGCGCGGTTCTTCTGCTGCTTCACGATATCGACAACCTGGTCATTCAGCACCAGCGGATGAACTTCGTTCGTTTCGAGGTTCAGGGCGCCGTGCTGATGACGCTGCCCCTTCAACCTTTGCGCCACCTCATCCTGAAGCTTGAGTTGTTGCTGTAAATCATTCGATTGAATGATCTTTGGAGGAGCTTCTGCGGTTCCCTCAAGCCATGCGCCAACGGAGTTGTACTGGAGTTGTGCCTGGTTGCGGACGAGTGCCCGATAGAGTTCGGAGGATGTGACTGCTCCACTGGAGTCGACGACGAATTCAATAATGATTGATAGTCGACCCTGCTCCTCGAGCAGCGACGTGATGCCCGTCGAGAGTTCTTCCGGCAGCATGGGAAAGTTGCGGACGCCGGTGTAGACGGTAGTAGTTTCTGTCGCTGCGTGCTGGTCGATGGGAGTCTGCTTGGGGACGAAGGCATCCACGTCGGCAATCCCGATCATGACTTTCACGTCGCCATTGGAGGCACGCTCGGCGACTTCAATCTGGTCCAGATCGCGAGAGGTATCGTTGTCGATCGACGACCAGAAAAGGCTGCGAAGATCACGAATGTCGCCGCCGGCTGCGATCGCTGGAGGATTCTGTCGTAAGCTCGCGAGTTGCTGGGACACGGCTGCAGGAAAATC
>JAICJP010000459.1 GCA_025928375.1 Candidatus Sulfotelmatobacter sp. | reverse complement strand
TGGTCGGGGAGAGAGGATTTGAACCTCCGACCCCCTGGTCCCGAACCAGGTGCTCTACCAGGCTGAGCCACTCCCCGACTTAAGCTATGGGCGCTGGAGAATCGCCTCGAAGCTTGCTCGCTCCAGATTATAACATTCGGTGCGTGCCGGCCCAGTCACTCCATGGCCCGTGGCGGCGGTCCAATGTGAAATGTCACGCGATGCGGTCGATCTCGCCGGGCTACTGTGATTGTGCCCACGCTCTGCCGCGGTTGTGCGAATGCGCTGCGCCCGGATAGGATACTGTTTCGCGGTTAACCTCATGAAGACTGTATTCCTTGCGCGACGTCTATTCACGCCTGTCGAGGAGATTCAGGACGCCCTGGTTGTGGTGGAAGACGGCAAGGTTTCTGAACTGGGCTCGCGTTCCCGGTCACCGCTGCCATCGCACGCCAAAGTGGTTGATTTTGGCGAGAGCGTGCTGACGCCGGGCTTCTTCGACATTCACATGCATGGCGGCGCCGGAGTCGATGCCATGCGTGCTTCCGCATCTGAATTTTCCCGTCTGGGAAAATTTCTGATTCAGCACGGGGTCACCGCGTACTTTCCGACTACGGTTGCCGCTCCGCTGGATGCAACTTACAAGGCTCTGGAGCGCCTGGCAGATGCAATCGAAGCGGCGGAATCTGACGGCGCAGCAAACGGACATTCAGTAGAGGCGCGGCCGCTCGGCATCCATCTGGAAGGGCCCTTTCTCAGCCACAAGCGGCGCGGGGTTCATCCTCCGGAGTATCTGGTCGAACCGACTTTGAAAATCTTCAACGAACTCTGGCAGGCGGCGCGCGGCCACGCGCGCATTCTGACCATCGCGCCGGAGATTTCGGGAGCAATAGAGGTGATTGCGGAAGCGGCGCGCCGGGGAGTGTGCGTGAGCATAGGCCACTCCGATGCCGACATGCCCGTCGCCAGGAAAGCCGTCAACAGCGGTGCGCGCCACGCTACCCACACGTTTAATGCCATGCGGCCGCTCGACCATCGCCAGCCTGGCATCATTGGGGAAGTGCTAAGCGATGACGGCATCACCGCCGATGTGATCGCCGATGGGATTCACGTCTCCCCTGAGGTCGTGAAAGTCTTCTTGCAGGCCAAAGGGAGCGAGCGTGCGGTGTTGATTACGGATGCGATCTCCGCCACCGGAATGCCCGACGGCAAATACCAGCTCGGGCCGATCGAAGTGGACGTGAAAGACGGAAAGTGCACTGCCAATAACAGCCTGGCGGGAAGCGTGCTGACCATGGATCGGGCGGTTCGCAACGTGACCCAGTTCTCGACTTGGAGCCTGCGGGATGCAGTGCGCGCGGCGACTCTCAATCCCGCGAGCGCGGTGAGAATGACCGATCTTTACGGGGCGTTCAAGCCCGGTGCCCGCGCTGACTTTGCCGTGCTCTCGCCCGAGGGCAATGTACTCAAGACCATCGTGGGCGGACAGGGATTCTGAAAACGCAGCAACTCACGACAGAAGACCTCACGGAAGCCCCTGACTGTCTCGGCTAGTTCGGTTTGCGGCGATTGGAGTCGGCCAGGTGGTGCAACAAAACCAGTTCGTCGGCGCGCGAAAGCTTGTCCAGAAACCTGCTCTCTGTTTTGGGAGTTTCGTCTGTGGAAGTCTTCGCGGCCTGACGCAGGTCGCCCAGTTCCGGCTCGCTGCCCACTACCTGCGAATAGAACCAGAGGAAATGGCGCATCTGGTCGAGCGCCACGCGAAGCGTCTCGATGGGCTCGGTCTCGGAGAGCGAGTTCAGAGCTTCCATCAGTTCGGGATCGCTGGGGGCCTGCATGGCGGCACAATTCAGTTCCTGCTGGATCGTTCGCAGGTCTTCCGTGACGCGCGCAATTCGGAGATGGAGGTCGTTCGTGTCTTCGAAGGCCATTTCGTTCGCCAGTTAACCTTCTCATCGGCACCCGCAAGCGAATAGATGTCCCACGGGCATGCGCTTTCGTAATTCGGGCGTTACTTTCGTCCGCTGAAGGTGTGCAAAAGCCTTGCCGCACGGGGCTTTTGGGACGCGCCGCGCACACGCGGCTCCCGTTTGTGATACAAACTCGCGATGCCGCAAAGCGAGCTGCCAGGGACCACCAGCGAAGGATTGGTTCGTGCCATCGGGCGCTGGAGCCTCGTCGCGCTGACAGTCAATTCAATTCTGGGCAGCGGCATTTTTGGGCTGCCTTCGCAAGTGGCGGACAAAGTTGGGCGGCTGAGTCCCTGGGCCGTGCTTCTGGCGGGCGCTGCCATGGGCGTCATCATCGCCTGCTACGGCGAGGTAGCCTCGCAGTTCAGCGGAACCGGCGGAACCTACATTTATTGCCGCGCCGCCTTTGGGCAGTTCACCGGGCTACAGGTGGGCTGGATGATGATGCTGAGCCGGCTCACGGCTTGCGCGGCCAATGCCAACCTGCTGGTAATTTACCTGGGCACGTTCTGGCCGCAGGCGGCGCATGCTGCTGTGCGGTTCGCGATCGTGACGCTGCTTCTTGGAATTCTGCTGGCCGTCAACTACACCGGGGTGCGCAGTGGAACTCTGGTCAGCAACATATTTGTGGTCGGGAAAATGGTGCCGCTGGCGATTGTGTGTCTGGCCGGCGGGTACTTTCTCGCGACCCACGCGGCGGCGCCGTGGCCGGGCGCTCATGCCGGCATCCGCACATGGCGGGACGCGCTGCTGCT
The DNA here is from genome assembly GCA_025928375.1 of Candidatus Sulfotelmatobacter sp. Lineage (GTDB taxonomy): Bacteria > Acidobacteriota > Terriglobia > Terriglobales > Acidobacteriaceae > Sulfotelmatobacter. The sequence goes on along the minus strand of JAICJP010000459.1, from coordinate 306 downwards.
GCTCTTCTTCGCTTACGGCGGGTATGAGGCGGCGATGAATCCGCTGGGAGAGGCGCGAAATCCCAGGCGCGATGCGCCCTTTGCGCTGTTCATGGCCCTGGCGGTGGTCACCCTGATTTACACGACAATCCAGTGGGTGGTGGTGGGCGTGCTGCCCGCGACGGCGCACACCGATCGTCCGCTGGCGGACGTTGCACGGCTGGTGATGGGGGGCGGCGGGGCCGCGCTGGTCGCTGTGGGCGCGCTGGTTTCGGTGTACGGATACCTGAGCGCGAACTTTCTGACTGGGCCGCGGATGACGTTCGC
>JAICJP010000418.1 GCA_025928375.1 Candidatus Sulfotelmatobacter sp. | reverse complement strand
TTGGCGCCGATTGCCATATCACCGGCGACACGGTTCGCGCCGTCATTCCCGACACTCAGCAGGACGCCGCGATTGACGCGCTTCGGCGCGAGCGTCTCCGCCTGATTGCCATCACTCCGCTGCGAACCTCGCTGGAAGCTTACTTTGTAGAAAAGCTGCAGCATTCCCAAACCACTGCTGGAACGACCGTATGAGCGCCCGCATTGTCCATATTGCCTCGAATACATTTCGCGAAGCGGTTCGCGATCGCGTTCTCTATAACTTGATTGCCTTCGCGCTGCTGCTGTCAGGAGCAGCGATTTTTATCGGTCAGATCTCGATCGAGATTGAACGCCTCGTGGTGGTGAATCTCGGCCTCACCGCTGTTTCGCTTTTCGGAGTGGTCATCGCGATCTTCATCGGAATCGGGCTGGTTTCGAAAGAAATCGAGAAGCGCACGTTGTACACCGTCCTCTCCCGCCCGGTGCGGCGTTGGGAGTTCATTGTCGGAAAGTTCTTTGGGTTGGCAGGCACGTTGGTCGTGAATACGTTTTTCATGGCCATCGGGGTCTTCGCCGCCCTGCTCTATGTGGCCCACAAGTTCTCTTCCCCCGACGCCTTTATTCTGGTCGCGTTGTATTTCATCATTCTTGAATTCCTGATTCTTTGTTCGCTGGCCCTGCTGTTTTCATCGTTCTCCTCTCCGCTGCTGTCCGCGGTGTTCACCTTCTCTCTGTTCATCATCGGAAGTTTCGCCGACGATCTCCGGGGTTTCGCGGGCATGACCCACGGCATTGCCCGCTGGTTCGCCACCGCGGCCGCCTACCTGGTTCCAAACTTTTCCGCGTTGAACGTGATCAGTGCGGTAGCGCATCAGCAGAGCGTCGCGGGCCAATTGGTGCTGCAGAACACGTTGTACGCGCTCTGTTACTCAGCCATGGCTTTGAGCGGCGCCGTTCTGATTTTTGAGCGCAGGAATCTGAAATGAATGGGCTGAATCCAACGCGGCGCCGTACGACCGTGGTTGCAGCAACCTGCCTGGCAGTGTCGATGGCTGCCAGCGTTCTACTGCTGCACCGCGTGGACGAGATCAGGCCCCGGGCCAATATTGAGGACGCTCTCTACATCAGTTCTCCGAAATTGGTGAAGCGCGCCAGCCTGGGCTTTGAAGGCCTAATGGCCTGCATCTACTGGACGCGAACCGTACAGTACTTTGGCGATCGCCACGCCCGTGGATCGCGTAGCTATAACGAACTCGCTCCGCTGCTTGAGATCGCAACCGCTCTCGATCCCCACATGATTCCTGCGTACCAGTTTGGCGCGAGCTTTCTGGCTCCGGCGCCACCCAGTGGGGCTGGTGAACCGCGCCGCGCCGTCGATCTGATGACCTACGGCATCCAGCACAATCCCGATAACTGGCATCTCTATTACGATCTTGGCTTCGTCTATTACACCGAGCTCAAGGACTACAAAGCGGCCGCAAGAGTGTTCGAGCAAGGCTCGGAAGTGCCGAACGCCAACCCTTTTCTAAAGCTGCTGGCAGCCCGGATGGCTGAGCACGCCGCCGACTACGAGACCGCGCGCATGCTGTGGACGGCCACCTACGAATCCAGCAAGGAATCCAATATCCGCCAGAACGCAATCGAACACCTGCGCTCCATCCGCGTCGATGAGGATGTCACGCGTCTGCAGGAAGCAGTCAGTCGTTTCGAGCAACTAAACGGCCGCCTCCCCGCGACCATATGGGAGCTTGCAGCCGCCGAACACCTGCGCGGCATCCCAGTGGACCCGGACGGCAACCCCTACGTCCTAAGCCTTGACGGGCAGGTTCAGGTCGCGAACCCGGAAGATTTTCCCTTCGTCACCAAGGGACTGCCGCCGGACTACAAGCCCTCTGGCCTACCCAAATTCCACGGCAACTCCTGACCTCGGCGTCCTAATCTTAGGGCTGACGCAATTCGCCGCAAGCACATCCATTCCAGGTCCGCCTCAACTAGACTGATGAGTCACGCCCGTTCCATGCACGCCAGCGCTTCGAAATCGCCCAGTGTCGTTGCCGCCGCCGCCCAGTACTGGCGGGACCTCTGCGCCCGCAGCGGTTCCCGGGCTGCAACCACCGGCCTCATTCAGGCGATCTGGAGTTTCGTGCGCAACTCCACCCCGGAACGACAACGCCGCCTTTACGGAGATTTTGATTTCGATTGGGAACATCGCGTGAACACCATGAGTGGAGGGGTTGGGTGGCGAGAGAGGCTCCTCGGGGAACTTCATTCGCTGTATCAGCCGACCGAACCAGCCGCATTCCACGAGATGATGCAAACCCTTCTCGACATTGCCCACCTGGATATTTCAGAATTCGTGTTCGTGGACCTGGGCTCCGGAAAAGGCCGCACGCTCATGATGGCCTCGGACTACCCTTTTCAGCGCATTATCGGTGTGGAGTTGCTTCCCGCGCTCAACCAGGTTGCGCAGGAGAACCTCGCACGCTACCAGAACGATTCGCAGAAATGCTTTGCCATCGAATCGGCGTGCGCGGACGCGAGCAGTTTCCCTCTTCCTCCCGCCCCTCTGGTCCTCTACATGTTCAATCCGTTCCCAGAGTTGCCGCTACGGCGCGTGTTAGGCCATGTGGTGGAAGGTTTGGATGGAAATCCCAGGCCGGTGTACGTCCTCTATCACAATCCGGTGCAGGAGCATGTCCTCGCAGAAAACCCGCACTTTCACAAGATCGCCCAGCAGCCGCAATACTCAATCTTCCGCGTCGGTTCTTGATCCTGCAGGCGGAGGAACGTGCTGGGACGGCCCTTGGCGTGTCCAGATTTCGCACGGCGGATCCTCTGCTCTCAGAAGACGAATCCAGCGCCTCCGGTGATTGCGTTGGTGCGCCAGTTATAAAGATTATTGGGATTGAACTGGTTGGCGTTGAATTTGAAGTAGCGGCTCTCGTATGTGCCCTTGGCATACCACTTGCCAAAGATGTAGCCCAATCCGCCCCGAACGAAATAGCCGTGATCGAAGTTCGGATTCGGTAGCGGCGACAGCGAGCCAGCGGATCGCCACCGCGGTGAAAATTCTGGCGCCCCCTGCGCTTCGACGAAAAGTTTCTTTCCAGGCCCGAACCTGTATCGCAGCACAAGCGGAATCTCCAGCACTTCCATCTTATCGCGCACGAAGAACTGATTATCCACATTGCCGGCCGGAAGATATATCTTGCGGATTTGCGCGTGCACTTCGATGCTCAAGTTGCGATACTGAAATCCCGGACCGCCAAATATGGCGAACTCCTTGGCATGGTTCCCGGTATCGCTGGGCAGCCGGATCTCGCCTCCGGCCACGATGCTGGCCCCTCCTTCTTTTTTGTTGGCTTTTAGTACCGTGATCTCGCCGTCAATGCCGACCACCAGCCCGCTGACCGCCGGCAAGGAACCGAATTTGTCCGATGACTGCCCCACATCGATCCCGAAAGTCCCGCGCTGACAGTAGGCTGGAACCGCGGCCAATATCACCAAACACACCAGCACCCCCTGCGTCTTGCCTCGCATCATGCCCTGAAGTTCCTCCACTCTGGGAAAAATTGGCCCCGCGGCCGCATTCCATCATGCAGCGGCTTCACAGTTTAAGAATCCTAATTGTAGTTGTGTGATGCGCGCCGTGGGGGAATCGTTTTGTGTATCCGATTCCGGGCAAGCAAGATGGTGAGTCAGAATGCGGGGGAATGTTCAACAG
>JAICJP010000414.1 GCA_025928375.1 Candidatus Sulfotelmatobacter sp. | reverse complement strand
CCCAATTGCAGCGCCGCCCGCATCATGTCGTCATTGAGAATGGGCTTCCCGTCGTCCGTGACAGCAACGGATCCGGCCCGCTGCAGTGCGCTGAAATCGGTAAGGCTTTGTCCCTGACTTGCACGCGTCGCCGCGGCAATCGGAAACACGTTCACCACCGCGCCGCGTTCCGGATCGCGCAGCCACTTCACCCACTCTGCGGTATCCACTACCGGAGCGGTGTTGGGCATGGTGCACACGGATGTGAATCCACCAGCTGCTGCTGCCAAGGTACCGGTAGCAATGCTCTCTTTGTAACTCTGGCCCGGCTCGCGCAGGTGGACGTGTAAATCGATGAATCCCGGCGCGACGATCAGCCCACGTGCATCAAACTTCTCTTCAGCGCCACCCCGGATCTTGTTTGGCGCAGCCACCTCCGCTACCCGCCCGTCGCGAAGCAGGACATCCATCGGTGCATTTACGCTGGCCGCCGGGTCGATCACGTGCCCACCCTTAATGAGCAAGCTCTTTGTTTCTCTACTCATCCAATGCTCCGAGCCAAAACGCTTGATCCGTGAAGATCCGTGCAAATCCGTGGCTCATTATGCTTTCCCCAAAGCCCGTGCCAAGATCGCCATGCGCGTGGGAACACCATTTCTCACCTCGTCCACAATGACCGACTGCGGGCAATCCGCCACCTCCGCGGTCAACTCCAGTCCCCGAATAATCGGCCCGGGATGCATCACGATGGCATCGCGCTTCGCCAGCTTCAACCGCGAGGCCGTCATCTGATAACGCGCAATGTAGTCCTGCAATTGAATCTTCAAGCCAGCCAGGCGCTCGCTCTGCACCCGGAGCAGCATGACCACATCCGTTCCTCGCAACGCTTCTTCGATATGCCGCGTCAGCCGGAGTCCCGGCACAAGCGTCGCTGCCACGTCCGGCACCAGCTCCGGGGGCCCGCACAGAGTCATCTTCACTCCCATCCTGGTCAGCAGATGGCACGCACTCCGCGCCACCCGGCTGTGAAAGATGTCGCCAATGATCGTGGCCTGCAGCCCTTTCAGCGATTTCTTGTGCTTGAGAATCGTCACCGCGTCCAGCAGCGCCTGCGAAGGATGCTCGTGCATTCCATCTCCGGCATTCACGATCGGAATGTCGAGATGCTTCGCCATGAAATGCGGCGCCCCGGCCGAAGGATGTCGCATCACGATGCAGTCTGCTCCCACCGCGCGCAGAGTGTTCCCGGTATCGATGATCGACTCGCCCTTTTCAATGCTCGAGCCTGAGGACAGCACCAGCGTAGTGGTCGCTCCCAGAGCCTTCGCCGCAAATTCGAAGGATGTGCGGGTCCGCGTGGAGGCTTCGTAGAAAAGAAGTACGATTCGTTTGCCGCGCAGCAGCGGCCGTGCTTTCTGCGGATTCATGCGGCGCGCCAGCTGCAATAGCCGCAGAATTTCCTTGGTCTCGAGATGCTCAATCCCGAGCAGCGAACCGCGGGCAGGTGTTTTCATCGGAAAAATGGCAAACGGTGGATGATACGCGCCAGCACACAACCCTGCAAGCGCATTACAGTTCCACCCTGTGGCCTCTGTGTTCCCCTGTGTTGTAGCTTCTACCAAAGAGGACGCAGGGGAACACAAGGAACGGCCAGGATAAGAAACCTAGGGCCTGCGCCGGGGCCGTAAAACCGCTCCGCCGAGCGCTCCAGTGATAGCTGCCAGCAAGACGCCGGCCACCAAGCCAAACAGAATTCCGAAAATCATTAGCGCTTCAAGGCCCTGAGGCGACTTGAAACGTTCGAACATGGCGAGCGCTTGCGGATCGCTGGTGCGAGAGGCTGCCTGATTGATGGTGGTGAGCAGTGCCTGCCGTATCTCCGCTCCCTTATGCAGCGCCAGCACCGCCACGGCCTCAACCATCGAAGCCAGCGCGAAGCAGATCAGGCCGCTGAGCGCCCCTAGCCGCGCTCCTGCCCCGGGACGTATGGACGCCTCCGGGTTGCCGAGCCGGTAAAACACAACCGCCAGAAATCCCACTATCAGCATGCCGACAAAAGGATGCAGTCCCACCAGCATCAACAGTGACGTGACCACGGCTGCCAGCGTGCAGGGCTTCAGCGCCTGCGACCACTGCATAGGAACCGCGAGAACGGGAACGGTTTGCGATGCAGGCAGCCCAGTATCGGAGGGAATTGCAGCTATCTCGGAGTGAACCGCAGCAGCGGCCGGAACCGCTTCAGCGATCAATACCCGTATCTGCGGCGCTCCGCAGTGTGGGCAAAACGGCCGCCCCTCTTCCATCACGTGATCGCACTTGTAACAGGAATGTTCCATGATGCGGGACAGAAGATCGTCCCAAAGAAATTATCGCACCCCAAAGCCACCAGGAACACGTAGGGGCGGACCCATTGGTCCGCCCAGTCGAGCGAAGCTCGACGAGCTTTCGTGCGGAGCCAGCTCGACTACTGCAGGGCCCGCCACTCCGCCCTAAATATCCCCCATCTTCCCCCGAGTATGCACATAAACCAGCGCGAACTCCGATCCCCTGCCACCCTCGCGCGCCTCCACCGCAACCAAATGCTGATTCTCCTCGCTCCCGACTTTCAATTCCGTGACCGGCCCGGACTCCTGTTCGCACTTCAGCTCTTTATCCGCGTGGTTGTCGTCCTCAACCGACACGTCCCCGCCATGCTTCTCCGAATGGCACTCTAAAACTTTCCCGTATCTCTTCAGCTTGTTACGGTAGAACGCGACAATCTTTGAGGGATCGTCATCGGAAACGTAGTTCGCGACGACCAGCTTCATTCCAAACGCTTCGGTCAGCACGCTCAGGTTGGCCTGGTCCGCGTTTGAATCGTGAGTCTTCAGCCGCGCCCCGGGATAAAGCGGCACCCCAATCCTTTTCGCATCCGCATCGGCCCCCACGTGAAGATCTCCGATGGAGCTGCGCACATCGAGATTCTTGTTCGCAGAATCCGCATCCTGCGCGACTCCGGCCAGAACACCGGCCACGCTCAGGAAAAAGCTGAGAACGACAGCGTGCAACATAAAATGCGCTCCAATCCGTAAATGCTATATGTCCGCGTCTTTGCCATGCGTGCGCAGGTACACCAGCGAAAAGCTCGATCCATTTCCTTGCGGCTCTACCGCCACAATGTGCTGGTTCTCGTCGGTGCCGACTTTCAACTCGATGTTGTTCCCGGTTGAATCCTCGCACGTGAGTTCATGGGATTCATGATCGTGCCGCGGGCGATGCCTGTCTATGTTCAGATGGCTCGTATGGCATACCAGTACGTTTCCGTACTTCTTTAGCTGGTCCTTGTAGTACGAGACGATTTTTTCGGGAGAGTCGCTCGATTCGTACTCCAGCGCGACCACCTTCAACCCAAAGCCGAATCCGGAGATATTGACATTCGCGCTCTTGTCGCTGCCGTCCGAATCTTTCTCTTTGAGGTGAGCGCCCGGATAAACCGGGACTCCAACATCCTCCGGATTGGCCCCTTTGCTGACATGAATGCCTCCCAAGGGAGTCCTGATATCCACGTCTTTATCCTCACCGCTCTTCTCTTTCTTCACGTTCACGCTGCAACCAGCTGCAATCAGCACGGCCGCCATGCTCAACAGCGCAAGCAAACGGCAAATCCAAAAATCATTTTTGCGCATGAATCGGTCCTCCCTTCGCCATCCGCGCCGGACGTTCCAGCCCCGTTCCGCGTTGCGCAATATTGGGGATCGTGACCGGCAAATGACCCCCGATGGGAATCTCCCCAAATAGCGCTTTCACCGCCGCCACTTCCGAGACCGACGCATT
>JAICJP010000422.1 GCA_025928375.1 Candidatus Sulfotelmatobacter sp. | reverse complement strand
TTGGTGGACCTGGTCGGGATCGAACCGACGACCTCTTCCATGCCATGGAAGCGCGCTCCCAGCTGCGCCACAGGCCCATATTCGGGGACACGAGTGTTCGTGCGTGGAACCTCTATTATTTTCGCCGAGGTTGGGTGGATAGTCAACGCGCGAGGTCGAGATTCGCTCGACCGCATGCCTGAGGCGCGATCGCTACATCAATATTTATTCCCACACAGGATTGTTTCGTATCTTTCCACAGGTAAGTTCTGCCATAATTGATTGTGCACCCCACCTGCACAATTTCTCAAAAACAACTTAAAGCGAGGAAGAGATGCCAGCGAAGTACATCTTTGTGACCGGCGGAGTAGTGTCTTCACTGGGCAAGGGCCTGGCCGCGGCTTCAATCGGCTGCCTGCTGGAAAGCCGCGGGATCAAGGTCAACATCATGAAGTTCGATCCATACTTGAATGTCGATCCCGGGACGATGTCTCCTTTTCAGCATGGCGAAGTTTTCGTCACCGACGACGGAGCGGAAACGGATCTCGATCTGGGGCACTACGAGCGCTTCACCCACGCCAAGCTTTCTCGCGATAATAACTGGACCACGGGACGACTTTACGAGCAGATCATCGCCAAGGAGCGGCGGGGAGATTACCTGGGCAAGACCGTGCAAGTGATCCCGCACGTAACCAATGAAATCAAGGCCGCGATGAAGAAGGTGGCTCAGGATGTGGATGTCGCCATTGTGGAAATTGGTGGGACTGTGGGCGACATTGAGTCGCTGCCGTTTATGGAGGCGATCCGGCAGATGCGGCAAGAACTGGGCCGCGAGCACACTCTGTTTGTGCATGTGACCCTGGTCCCGTTTATAGCGGCGGCGCAAGAGTTGAAAACGAAGCCGACGCAGCATTCGGTGAAAGAATTGCTGAGCATCGGAATTCAGCCTGACATTTTGTTGTGCCGCACGGACCGGTTTCTCGCCAAAGACATCAAGTCGAAGATTGCGCTGTTCTGCAACGTGGCGGAAGAGGCGGTGATCACTGCGAAGGATGTTGCCTCGATCTACGAAGTGCCGGTGGTGTTCGCGCATGAAAACGTGGATACGCTGGTATTGAAGTGCTTGCACATGGAGGCCAAAGATCGCGACCTTGCGAAGTGGGAAGACATTGTTCATCGCGTGTACAACCCTAAGGACACGGTCACAATCGGCATCGTCGGTAAATACGTGGAATATGAGGACTCGTACAAGTCGCTGAAGGAAGCGTTGGTGCATGGAGCGTTGGCTCACAATCTCAAGCTGCAGCTGAATTGGATCGAAGCGGAGGGATTGGAAACAGGGGATAACAGTTACGAGGCGCAACTGGAGGGGTATGACGGCATTCTGGTTCCGGGCGGGTTTGGCAAGCGCGGGATTGAGGGCATGCTGATTGCGATCCGGTACGCCCGTGAAAAGAAAGTACCGTACTTCGGAATTTGCCTGGGCATGCAAACGGCCTGCATCGAGTTCGCGCGGAACGTGGTTGGACTGGAAGAAGCCAATTCGAGCGAGTTTGATCCGGCTACGGCGCATCGGGTGATTTACAAGCTGCGCGAGTTGCGCGGCGTGGAAGAACTCGGTGGCACCATGCGGCTGGGGGCCTGGACCTGCAAGATTGAACCAGACACGCTGGCGCACAAGATTTATGGTAAGGACGAGATCAGCGAGCGGCACCGGCATCGCTACGAGTTCAATCGCGAGTACGAGGAACCAATGACCGCGGCCGGGCTGCGGATCTCGGGATCGACACCGGACGGGACTTACGTGGAAATGGTGGAATTGCCGGATCATCCGCATTTCATCGGCTGCCAGTTCCATCCGGAGTTCAAGTCCAAGCCGCTTGAGCCGCATCCGCTATTTCGCACATTTATCGGCGCGGCGTATGAGTACGGGCTGAAGCGGCGGGCGCAGAAGGAAACGGCCGAGATCGAGATGTTTCACCGGCCGGAGAAGATCAGGATCTGACGTCAGCCCATAGGGATCGGCTCAGGGAAATTCCGAACGCTTCGCCCGGGTACGGACATGAAACTCGTATCATTTAAGGCCATCGCAAGTCGATGAGCATCTCCTTTCAAGTCGGCGATATCCATATTGGCTCCGGCGATCTGTTTCTGATTGCCGGGCCGTGCGTGATCGAGAGCGAAGAGCACGCGATTCGTATGGCCGAAATCATCAAGGGCGTTACCCGCTCGCTGAATTTTCCATTTATCTTCAAGGCGAGTTATGACAAGGCGAATCGCACCTCGATCCGCAGCTTTCGTGGGCCGGGACTCAAGGAGGGCATGCGGATTCTCCGGAAAATCCAGGACGAGATTCACATCCCGATTTTGACCGACGTGCATGAGGCTGCCGATGTGCCCGAGGTGGCGAAGATCGCGGATGTTTTGCAGATTCCCGCATTTTTAAGCCGGCAGACGGATCTCGTCGTAGCTGCGGCTTTGAGCGGGCGCGCGGTGAACATCAAAAAGGGCCAGTTCATGGCGCCTTGGGATATGAAGCACGTGGTTGAGAAATGCCGGGATGCCGGCAACACGCAAATCTTCCTCACCGAGCGCGGGGCGAGTTTCGGCTACAACAATCTGGTCGTGGACATGAGATCGCTCGCCATCATGCGGAAGTTTGCGCCGGTGGTATTCGATGCTACGCATTCGGTGCAACTGCCCTCGGCGCAGGCCGATGGCAACGGTCAGGCAACAAGCGGTGGGCAGCCTGAATTTATTGCTCTGCTCGCACGGGCGGCCGTGGCGGCCGGCGTGGATGGAGTGTTCATGGAAGTGCACGACAATCCCAAGGAAGCGAAGTCAGATGGGGCGAATGCGCTGGAGTCCACGAAATTGCGGGGATTGTTGAAGGAGTTGCTGGCGGTCAAGAAGGCGATCGCCGAGGCGCACGCCACGCCGTAGCTCCTGTAGGGCGGACGCCCCGTCCGTCTTGCGTTGGGGACCGCGACGCATACGAGCTTCGTCATTGCGCGCAACCGCGGACGAAGCGTCCGGGGCTGCCCGCGTCGAATTACTCGAGCACAAAGATATTTTTCTCGGCGCACATCTGTTTCAAAATCTTTGGCCAAACCGTTACGCTAACTTCTCCTAAATGCGCTTTGCGGAGCAGAAGCATCAGGGTGCGGGACTGCCCAATACCACCGCCGATCGAGAGGGGCAATTGGTGGTTGATGATTCCCTGGTGATAGGGAAATTTCAGATTGTCGAGAAGGTCCGACATCTCGAGCTGCTTGCGCAAGGTTTCGGCGTTTACGCGAATGCCCATGGAACTGAGCTCATGGCGGCGCTGGGTGACGTGGTTCCACACTAGAATGTCGCCATTCAAGCCGTGGGTGTCGCGATGGGTCTGGTCGCTGGTGTCGGTGATCCAGTCATCGTAATCGGCAGCGCGCATCTCATGTGGATATCCGTCTTTTAGGGGCCAGCCGATCCCGATAATGAAGAGCGCCGGATATTTCTGCAGGATCACGGTCTCGCGCCGCTTGCGCGGCAGGTCCGGATACATCGCCAGCAATTCCTCGGCGTGCAGAAACGTGAGCTCTTCCGGCAAGTTGGGATACCGGGGATTGCGGAGTTCGGGAAACATCTCCTGTGC
>JAICJP010000472.1 GCA_025928375.1 Candidatus Sulfotelmatobacter sp. | reverse complement strand
TGTATCGCGCCGTGCGATCGGGGGCGCGCTACGAGCGGACGCTGAAGCTGCTGGAAGATGCGAAGAAGATTTCTCCCGGAACCGTGACCAAGAGCGGAGTCATGGTTGGACTTGGCGAATCAAGCGAAGAGCTGATCGAAGTGTTTCACGATCTCGGGTCGCGCGGGGTCGATATTCTTACCGTCGGCCAGTACCTGCGGCCCTCGAAAGATCACCTGCCAATCGCTCGCTTCTACGAGCCAGAGGAATTTGTTTATCTGCGGAATCAAGCGCTGCGCTTTGGCTTCCGCCACGTTGAGTCGGGGCCGATGGTACGGTCCAGTTATCATGCGCACGAGCAGGCCGATGCAACTGCTCCGCCCAGGGCGGTGTCGTAGCTTGCGGCGGACGGGTCTTCCCGCCCGCTTTTACTTCCTGAAGAACACGGTTTCCAGACCTACTATCTCCATCGAACAACTCGGCAATCGAAGGGACATCCGCGGATGGTGACAGTACTGCTGCTCATCCTTGGATTTGGCGCGGGCCTGCTGGGGGCCCTGACGGGCATCGGGGGTGGCGTGCTGTTGACGCCGCTGCTGGCGCTGCATTTCGGTATTCCCATTCGGCAAGCCATCGGCACCAGCCTGGTTGCCGTGATCACGACATCCGCAGCCAGTTCTTCCGTTCACCTCCAACGCCACACCACCGACATTCGCCTGGGCATGACACTTGAACTCGCCACTTCGCTGGGCGCGGCTGTAATGGCGTATCTGGTCGGCTACTTCAACCGCAGTTTTCTGGAGGGCCTGTTCGCCGCTTTTCTTCTCTACAGCGCAATTACGCTTTTGTGGGGACGGAAGCCCAAGACCGAGTTGGGGGATGAATCTTCTCCAGCCCTCTGGGGCAATGGAGACGTGGTGATTCCGCACTACGAACCGAAGCGCTATCCACTAGGAATGGGTTCGTCCCTGGTAGCGGGGGCGCTGTCGGGATTACTGGGGATTGGCGGCGGCCCAATTAAAGTCCCGGTGATGATGATCTTCATGGACGTGCCGCTCATCGTGGCTACGGCCACTTCCAACTTCATGATTGGAGTAACCGCCGCCGCGAGTGCGATCGTTTATTACCGCCGCGGCGATATTCTGGTGGAAGTCGCGGCGCCCCTCGCGGTGGGCGTTTTCTTAGGCTCCCTATTAGGCGCACGACTATCCCCGCGCATTCACAAAAAAGTTGTGGTTTATCTCCTGGTTGGGGTCATGTTTTACCTTGCCGGACATTTGCTGCTGCATTTGGCAAAGGTGCATCTATGAGCGAACTTCGGGAACCCGCATTTGATCGAGCGGTGGCAATGGTGCTGCGCATCGGTGCGTTTGGCTGCTTCTTCATCATGCTGGCCGGACTGATCGCTGCCTTGTTCATGCGGGGCCACATCCCGCTGGACATCGAGCGCGCAGGAGTCCTGCTGATGCTGGCGACCCCCGTGGTGCGGGTTCTGGTCGCGTGCGTGTTGTTTTTTCGAGAAAAGGATTTCAAGTACGGCTGGATATCGTTTGGCGTTTTGGCAATTCTGATGCTCGGAGCTGTCTTTGGCATCGGCGAGCACTGATTCCGAAGTTAGAAGACGTGCAGCTTGATGCTCAGGTACTTCTTCGGGTTCTCCCGAATTGCTTTGAGCAATTCGCGAGTCTCAGCCAGCATCTGGTTGGTGTTGTTGTAGAAGGACTCGTCTTTCAGGAACTTGCCCGCAGAGCCCTGGCCTGACTCAAGATCTGAGGTTAGCTGAGCGAGCTTGGTCATGGTGGTGTCCAGCTTTTTCGCCAGTTCTTCGTCCTTGGTCAACTTGCCCAGGGTCCCTTTGCCGGCGTTGATGTCTTCGGTAACTTTCTTCAGGTTCGCAATGGTGTCGTTCGCGTTGTTATAGAGCGAAGGGTCTTTCAGGAACTTGCCTGCGGTACCTTTTCCCTGCTGCAGATCGTCAACGACCTGGTCCATCTTGTTTAAGGTGGCGATGAATTTGTCGTAGGCATCGTTGCGGCTGACCAGGCGTCCGAGGCTGCCCTCACCGTTGCCGACCTGCGCCACGATTTTCTGGAACTCTGCGACCGTATCGGAGAACCGGTTGTACAGCGTGGGATCGTAGATCAGCTTTCCGAGCGATCCCTTACCGCTCTCGGCGAAAGCCAGGATGCGATCCGCGCGCTTGAGCAGCGCGTCCATGTTCTGCAACGTGCTCTGGCTGGCGCGTACGACCTGATTGAAATCAGGATGCACTTGCGTGGGCAGAGTGTCACCATCCTGCACGGGCGATCCCACTGCCTGCGCGCTGTCGATGTCGAGGTAGGTTTCGCCGAGGACTCCGGCGGTCTCGAGCGAAGTCACCGAATCGCGGCGCAAGCTAAAGCCGTATTTCGTGCTGACCTTCATGGTGACTTCGACGGGCGTCAGCGGCTTGTCGCGCACGATGGCGATTTTCGTGACATTGCCAATATCCACGCCGCTCAGGCGCACGGGCGCGCCCACGCGCAATCCTTCCGCGTTATCGAAATAAGATTTGACGGTAATCCGAGGCGTAAACAGTCCGGCGGTGCCGGACATCAGGAAGAGCAAAACTCCCAGCGTCACACTGGCCACGATGACCGTGATCCCAACCTTGAGTTGAGACCACTTGAGCTGCTTCTGGCTAGGCAAGTGATTTCCTCATA
>JAICJP010000455.1 GCA_025928375.1 Candidatus Sulfotelmatobacter sp. | reverse complement strand
GAGCGCCGGAGCCATTACTCTGTTCGGCACCGCGCTGGCAGGCATCCCGGTTAGCACAACCCACACCATCACTGGGGCGATCGTGGGCGTGGGCGCAGTTCATCGCCTCTCCGCGGTGCGCTGGGGTGTTGCCGGACGCATTGTCTGGGCCTGGATGCTGACGATTCCTGCATCCGCCGTAGTGGCGGGCGGGACGTTTATGCTCATCAACTTCATCCACCCCAGCTAACCGCCATACCTGCTTGTGGTTGCCTCCTAGGGTTTAAGAGCGGCAACACCCACATCCGGATCTGCACCTTATCTCGGGAACAAACTTGCATTGCGGCCCGCAGTCGTGCTCGGGGCCAATCAAAAGGAGCAACTTACATATGAAAAATAAGTTGGGTCGTTTGCTGCTGTGCGTGCTTTTCGCAGGTTTAACCACCGCGTGGGCAGTTGCCCAGGAAGATACCAACACCAATTCGAAAGGCGAGGTCCGGAACATTACCGGATGCCTGACGAAATCCGGCGGGGGGGATGAATATTTGCTCACCGGAACAGATGGAAGTACGTGGGAAATCCATGACAAAAACAGTTCCACCGACCTCGCCGCTCACGCTAACCAGACGGTGGAAGTTCGGGGTGTCGTTAACCACCCGATGACGCACAACATGAAGGAAGACACAAAAGATATGGCCCATGACACGGGAGCGACCAAAGCTCACGCCGAGCATGGACACCTTACCGTTACCCAAGTCCACAAGGTAAGCGGCAGCTGTAACCAGTAATCAAGGCCGAGCAAAAAAGATCAAAGGCGGAACGCTAAGCGTTCCGCCTCTTGATTTCTGGCTACAAGCTGCGAACTGGAGCCTTTTTATCCTTTCACGCTAATCTTCGAGAACGACAGCACCGCTCGGCTCGGTGTTGGACGTCCCATGGATAGCGCCGGACGAAACGTGGTGAAGATCAGCATTCGCTTGACCTCAGGAAGCACCTGCTTCGAGGATTCAGAATCAGACAGGATGCGATAGTCCTGCACCCGCCCGTTGCTGTCGACATAAGCCTCGATCACCAGCGAGTCGTCGTCGATCGTATTCATCGCCATGCCGAACGAACTCGGCTGCAGCTCCGGACCGGAATTCACCATCACTAGTGGAACATCGTTGTCGGCGTGCAGGTTCGAGGGCGCCACGAAGTACATCATCGCAATTCCGAACAGAACGAATGCCGTCAGAAACCCGGCGGTGGCGGGAACCATGAAAGCGTCGAAGGCATTCTCCAGGCGTACGCGCACGCCTTCAAACCGGCCGCGCCGCGCCACTGCTGCTTCGCGTGAAATCGCCAGTCGTAGCTTCAATCCCAGATCTGCCGGAGCCTTGGGACGCCCGACACTGACCAGCAACTGCTGAGTGCGCCGCAGCGCCTGGTACTCGCGATGGCATCGCGGGCATCCTGACACATGGTCCTGCAGCGCGAGCATCTCCGTGCCCGTTACCGCTCCATCCAGATATGGAGAAAACAACTGCTTCACCTGGGAGCACTTCAGTTCTGATGTCTTCCTGTGGCTCGTATTCCCAGTGCCGATCATGGCATCACCTCGGCCCTTCTACCCCCTCCAGCTACCTGTGGCCGCTCTTGTTCTGAATCGGGATCGGATAAGCCCAGTTCGTTTCCTACTTCGCGCACATACGCCGACAGTCGTTGCCGCAGCGCTAGCCTGCCGCGGGTCAGCCGGGATTTCACCGTCCCCAGCGAAATCTCCAGCACCTCGGCAATTTCCTCATACGACATTTCTTCCAGATCGCGCAGGATCAGCGTCGTGCGATACGGCTCTGGAACTTTTCTTAACTCTTCTTCCACCCGGGCCTGCACCTCGCGATGGGCCACGTTGTCGAAGGGTGAGTCGCCATGATCGGTCAGAGCCACTTGCATCTCGTGCTCGCCGACTCCCGGTGTTTCGGATTCAGCCGGCTCGATGGACGTCTCTTTAGCTTTGTGCCGGAACCACCATCTGCGCCGGTTTGCCGCTTCATGCAACGCGATGCGGTAAATCCAGGTCTTCAGGCTGGATTCACCGTGGAAGTGTTTCATCCCCCGAAACACCTTGAGGAACACTTCCTGTGTGGTATCGGCCGCATCCGCTGGATCGTTCACCACGCGGTACACCAATCCATACACCGGTTGCTGGAACTCTCCAATTAACCAGGCGTAGGCCGCTTCCGAACCGGCCTTCAACTCCGCCACGATCGCCGCCTCTTCCTGCGACCGGATCCCGATTGCACTCGCTAAATCACCCAAGGTGGTTGCTCCCGCCATATGGCGATCCCCTGATTATAGGATTTTCCACCCTCGCGCGCCCTGATTTTTCTTTCCCGCCCCAGTCCGGCCCGCTTAGTCGCGAATGCTCAAGACCTTACATAACATAGACTCCGTCAACGGCCGGCAGGTTCCCAGTTCTACGTTCTTTGTTTTCAGCGAGTCACCACGCTGCAAAGCCGCTTTCGTACCTGTTGAGGGTGCCCCCTGCCAAAGGTCACCGCATCAAGGTTACTTGCGGCCAGGATTGTAGCGGCCGTTGGCTCGCCATGGGTGCCGCGGCAGAAAGCTTGCATCCACGAAATTTTGACTCTTTAGAATTACATGTATAATCTTAATCGTCATGCGTTACGCACCCGATCACAAATCCAAGACGCATCAGCGCATAGTTAAGGCTGCCTCCAAGCAAATCCGCGCCCAGGGTTTGAGCGGGCCAGGGGTCGCGCGAGTAATGCGTGCCTCAGGTCTTACGGTGGGAGGATTCTATAAGCATTTTCGCACCAGGGACGATCTTGTCACCGAAGCGGTCGCGGAGAGTCTCCGCGATTTACGAGAACGGATGCTCGGCCCGGCAAGGCAGGCCCCACCGGGAGAGGCATGGAAGCAGATCATCCGGAATTATCTGTCCATCGAGCATTGCGAGCACGCGGAGGTCGGTTGTCCGATCGCTGCGCTTGCTCCTGAGATCGCCCGCACGAAACCAGCTATCAAAAACCGAATCGCGGGATTGTTAAAGCAGCATCGCGACGAGATCCTGCCTTTCGTGCCTGGGAACACAGCCGCCGAGAAGGAGAGAAACTT
>JAICJP010000443.1 GCA_025928375.1 Candidatus Sulfotelmatobacter sp. | reverse complement strand
TTATGAGGCCCGAACAGATGTCGTTTACGTTTGAGTGGTAAACCTTTGATGTTAGCAGGGAAAGGGAATCGCCGTAAACGTTGCCGGAGCACTTTGGGGAGAGTAGATCCGCAAATCGCTCCGCAACAGCGGAATTTCCTTGTGACTCCAATCACTCCCCCCAGAGATCATTGTCACTGTGTGAAATCACACGCGCTTTTCTAATAGGGAAGCGGATCAGAGGTGCTAAGCGGCACGCGCTTTTCGCACAACTCCCTAAAAAGCGAGGCTGGCGATGGTCAATGACGACGTTGTGAAATGCCCCCTGTGCGGCGGATTTACCCATATTGAAAACCCTTTCTTGCTGCAGGCGCTGCACACTCCGGCTCTGCGCGAACAAATCGAGACCTACATTGCGGAACTCCTGAAGTCTCCGGTGGAGGATCTGAGTTCGGTCGCCGCTACCCCAGCGGCCCGCGACTTTCAAAAAGACGTGCATACCTGGAATCCTAGCGTCCCCATGTGGAGGCGCAGTCCAAAGGAGTAGGAATGAAAACGAAAAAGATTCTGATTCTCGGCGCAGCTGGAAGAGACTTCCACAATTTCAACGTAGTGTTTCGTGGCGACCCGGAGTACAACGTCGTCGCCTTTACGGCGAACCAGATTCCCGGCATCGCCAACCGGCGCTATCCCACCGAACTGGCCGGACCACTTTACCCGGCGGGAATACCGATTTTTGAAGAAAAAGATGTCGAGCGCCTAGTGAAAGAACACGAGATCGATGCCGCCGTGTTCTCCTATAGCGATATTTCGTACCCGAACCTCATGCATCTCGCGTCGCGGGTAGTGGCGAGCGGCGCCGATTTCTGGCTGTTGAGTTCCAGTCGGACGCAGCTGAAGTCGTCGGTCCCGGTGATCTCGATCTGCGCCGTGCGCACAGGTTGCGGCAAGAGTCCTGTGGGGCGCCTGGTAGCTTCTGAGCTGCGCCGTAACGGACAAAAGGTAGTAGTGGTGCGCCATCCCATGCCCTACGGTGACCTTGCCGCTCAGGCCGTCCAGCGTTTCGCCGTGATGGAGGATTTGGACAAGCATCAATGCACCATTGAAGAGCGCGAGGAATACGAGCCGCATCTGCGCGAAGGCACCATCGTGTATGCGGGCGTTGATTACGGCCGCATCCTGAGACAGGCGGAGAAAGAAGCAGACATCGTCCTTTGGGATGGCGGGAACAATGACACGCCATTTTACGAGTCCGACCTGCAGATCGTGGTGGCGGACCCGCACCGGCCGGGACACGAGCTGGCCTATTACCCCGGCGAGGTAAACCTGCGCCGCGCCGATGTCGTGGTCATCAACAAAGTCGATACGGCAGCACCGCAGGATGTGGAAACGGTGCGCAAGAACGTCCGGGCAAATAACCCCAAGGCTCGCGTGGTTGAGACCGCCTGCCGCGTCACCATTTCCGAGCCGGCGCTGGTCAAGGGCCGCAGAGTGTTAGTCGTGGAAGATGGGCCCACACTCACCCACGGGGAAATGCCTTACGGGGCGGGCGTAGTTGCGGCGCGTCAGTGTGGAGCTGCGGAACTGGTCGATCCGCGTCCGTATGCCGTGGGCTCGATTCGCTCGACCTACGAGCACTACTCCCACCTGACCAGCCTGCTGCCCGCCATGGGATACAGCGCCATCCAGCGCCACGAACTGGAAGAGACCATCAATCGCGTACCCTGCGACCTAGTGCTGGTGGCGACGCCCATCGACCTCGGACATCTGGTGAAACTGAACAAGCCCAGCCTGCGGGTGACCTATGAAGTGGAAGACGTCACGCATCCTGGACTGACCGAAGTTCTGAGCGAGTTTAGTCGGCATAAAGCCGGAGTGGAGGTCTAGAGCAACGACTCCGCACGCGCTCCACGGGGTGACCGCCATTACTACCGCCGGTTTTCTCGGGCCCTATACCGCACCGTGTGGATTCTCTACAGTGGCGCTCCTCGGCGTAAAGAAGGATGCCATGCCCCGCTTTCCAGGTCATCTCTTCATGAAAAACATTCTGGTCTCGATTCATAAGTCTCAGGGAGGAAATCATGCCCGTTAGCAAGCAGCAGGCTCTCGATTACCACAATGGGCCTCGCCCGGGAAAGATTGAGGTCACACCCACGAAGCCCTGTCGCACGCAACGCGATCTGAGCCTGGCATATACCCCGGGAGTTGCCGAGCCCTGCTTGGAGATTGAGAAGAATCCGCAGGATGCGTTTAAGTACACGGGGAAAGGCAATCTGGTGGCAGTTCTGAGCAATGGCACGGCCGTGCTGGGGTTGGGCGACATCGGGGCGCTGGCCGGCAAGCCCGTAATGGAAGGGAAGGCGGTTCTGTTCAAACGCTTTGCCGACGTGGATGTGTTTGATATCGAGGTGAACAGCCACGATCCGGAAGAGATCATCAAGTTGTGCCAGCTGCTGGAGCCCACGTTTGGCGGGATCAATCTGGAAGACATCAAAGCTCCCGATTGTTTCCGGATCGAGGAAGAGCTGCGCCGGACGATGAAGATTCCCGTGTTTCACGATGATCAGCATGGCACCGCGATCATCTCAGGCGCTGCCCTGCTGAATGCAGTGGAAGTTGTCGGCAAGGACATGGGCAAGATTCGGGTGGTATTCAACGGAGCCGGAGCGGCTGGCATTGCCTGCGCCGAGCATTACGTCCGGCTGGGAGTGAAGCGGGAAAACATCCTGCTCTGCGACACCAAGGGAGTGGTATACCAGGGCCGCAAAGAAGGGATGAATAAATACAAAGAGCGTTTTGCCCAGGATACGCAACTGCGCACGTTAGCAGAAGCGATGGTTGGGGCTGATGTGTTTGCCGGGCTCTCAGTAAAGGGTGCGATCACGCCGGAGATGGTTTGCTCCATGGCGCCGAACCCGATTGTTTTTGCGATGGCGAATCCCGATCCGGAGATTACCTATGAAGATGCCAAGGCCTGCCGCCCTGACGTAATTATCGCCACCGGGCGTTCCGATTATCCCAACCAAGTGAACAATGTGCTTGGGTTCCCGTTCATTTTTCGGGGGGCGCTCGATGTGCGCGCGACCGCGATCAATGAGGAAATGAAGCTGGCCGCAACTCATGCACTGGCGGACCTGGCGAAAGAAGATGTGCCCGATTCTGTTTGCCGCGCTTATGGTGTGCAGCGCCTGCAATTTGGCCGCGAGTATCTGATCCCCAAGCCATTCGATCCCCGCGTGCTGATGTGGGAAGCCTCGGCGGTCGCGGAGGCCGCGATGCGTTCCGGCGTAGCCCAGGAACCGGTGGATCTCACCA
>JAICJP010000440.1 GCA_025928375.1 Candidatus Sulfotelmatobacter sp. | reverse complement strand
GGCTGCACTCGAGTTCCTTGGTACAGGCGGACCGGATCTCCTGTGTAGGATTCTGCATGGGCGGCCGCATAGCGTTCCTGGCGAATGCGGTAGTCCCGATGCGAGCCGCAGTTTCGTTCTATGGTGGAGGGATCGCGCAGAGCCTGCTGGACCGCGTACCCAAACTCCATGGCCCTGCGCTGCTGATCTGGGGAGGCTTGGACAAGCACATCACGGCTGAGCATCGCCAAGCGGTTACCGAGGCGTTATCCGCGCAGCGCAAGACTTACGTCAACGTCGAGTTTTCCAAAGCAGACCACGCGTTCTCTTGCGACGAACGTTCGGCCTATGAGCCAAACGCGGCGCGCCAGTCGTGGGCGTTGACCCTGGAGTTCCTGCGATCGTGAGAATTGCGGCAGTCCTAACCATCTTTTCGGCTGCAATGTTCGTTCTGCGCGCGCCGGAAACTCGGCACACGGAGAAGGCCTCCCAGCCCACGTTCTATAACGACGTGCTGCCAATCCTGCAGAACCATTGTCAGGATTGTCATCGCCTCGGAGAAGTCGCGCCCATGCCGCTGGTCACTTATGAGCAGACTCGGCCCTGGGCAAACGCGATGGCCCACGCCGTTGAGATGAAGATGATGCCGCCGTGGTTCGCGGATCCGCGACACGGGCATTTTGCCAACGATCCGTCCCTCAGCGAAGCCGAGATCGCCACCGTCACATCGTGGGCCAAGGCAGGCGCTCCTTCCGGAGATTCGCACGATGCACCTCCGGCGCGAAAATGGACGGAAGGCTGGAACATTCCGAAGCCCGATCAGGTGATAACGATGCCCAAAGCCGTGCCCCTCCCGGCTCATGGCGAAGTCGAATACACCTACGAGATCGTGCCCACCCAGTTTGCGCAAGACCGGTGGGTGCAGATGTCGGAGTTTCGGCCAGGCAGTCCGGCGCACGTGCATCACGCCGTCGTCTATATCCGCCCACCCCATTCCGAGTGGTTGCGGCATGCGCCGGTAGGCGTGCCGTTCACCGCGTCTACCCTGACCGACCGGCTTGACCAGCGGCAGACGCACGAGACCACCAGCGACCTCTTGCTCGTTTATGCGCCCGGCAGTTCGCCAGATCAATGGCCGGATGGTATGGCGAAATTCGTACCTGCAGGCTCAGACCTTGTTTTCCAGATGCATTACACCACCAACGGCACCGCAGATGAAGATCGAACCAGCATTGGAATGGTATTTGCCAAGAGGCCGCCGAAGCAGCGTGTAGTCACCTTGCAGTTGAACAATCACGCGTTGATCATTCCTCCGGGTGCTGACAATTTCCGAGTCGAGGTGCAGGGCACTTTGCCGCACGATGCCACACTGCTCAGCCTATTCCCGCACATGCATCTCCGGGGCAAACGCTTCGAGTACGACATTGTGCACGACGACGGCAGCGTCGAGGTTTTGCTACGCGTCAACTACCATTTCCACTGGCAGTTGAGCTACCGCCTGGCGGAACCGCGGTTGCTCAAAGCGGAAACCAAACTCCGAGCCATCGCCTGGTATGACAATTCGAAGAACAATCCGCATAACCCTGACCCCGGTAAGACGGTCACCTGGGGCGATCAGACATCCGACGAAATGATGGTGGGATTCTTCGATGTAGGCATCCCGGCGGAAATGGATAAGTGGCAGTTCTTCGAGCGCGGAGCCATGCCAGCATCCGCAAAGCACCCCTAGTCGCGCCCAAATGCGGAAGCTCCAGCACTGAGTGCACTGGGGAACACAGGGGAGTTCCCTGTGTGTCTCCGTGTCGCCTGTGGTGAGTTTCGCAGTTGCGAGCCAAGTGCTTCCTCTGTAACACTTGAAGGGGAACAGCCGAATTGAGCGCCATTTCTACCCTACCGATTCCTGAAAAGACAGTGCAGGTCCCGCAGCGGCTGCGGTCGGCCTCTTACTTGGCATTGGCCTTGGTGTTCGTTGCCGTGTACCTGGGAAGTCTGGGTTCGCCGCCACTGCTCGATGATGCCGACAGCAGCCATGCCGAGGCTGCGCGCGAGATGTATGTAAGCGGCGACTACGTCACCCTGCACATCAATGGCGTGCGCTACCTGGAGAAAGCTCCGCTGCCCTATTGGCTGGTTGCGGGCAGCTATCGCTTGTTCGGGGTCAACGAGTTTGCAACTCGCTTGCCCATGGCGATTTCTGTGATGCTGCTGGGGATTCTCGCAATCGTCTGGGGTACTCGCGCTTTTGGCGAGCGCGCTGGAATCTACGCCGGCCTGTTCGTCTACACCGCGGCGGGGGTGTTTCTTTTTACCCGCATTCTCATTCCAGACGTCCTGCTCAGCCTGCTGATCGCGGCTTCGCTCTATTTCTGGTTATCCGCGCTCGAAGACCGCGGTCCGGCGTGGAAGTGGTATGCGGGTTACCTCTGCATCGCCCTGGGCGTGTTGACCAAGGGCCTGATCGCACTCGTATTTCCGGTAGGCACCGCTTTTCTCTACCTGCTGATCACAGGAGACTGGCGCCGCTGGAGACAATTTCGCCTCGCTTCCGGCTTCCTTTTGTTCCTGGCGATCGCCGCGCCATGGCACATTCTCGCCGGGCTCCGCAACACAGGCGGAGAGGGAGGACACGGCTTCTTCTGGTTCTACTTCGTCAACGAACACTTCCTGAGATTTCTGGGCAAGCGCTACCCGCGCGACTACAACAAGCTTCCGTGGGCGCTGTACTGGTCCTTGCATCTGGTATGGCTGTTTCCGTGGAGCTTTTATCTTCCGGCGGCGATTCGGACCGCCGTAGAGGCTGGAAAAAACAGAGCCAACTTTCAGGATCGCACGCGACTCATGTGCTACATCCTCGCGGGATTGGTGCTGATTTTCTTTGCTGTCTCCACCAACCAGGAGTACTACACGCTTCCCGCCTACTTCCCGCTGCTGATGCTGTTGGCAGGAGCCATCAGCCATTACGAACGCAGGGAATGCGACACAGGCAAGCGGGAAGGATGGCTCAGGGTCTCGGCTGGACTCGTCGCTGCGATCGGAGTAGCGGCCGGCATCACTCTGCTGACTCTGCTATGGCAGTCACGCCAGTTGCCTTTTGAGCCGGATATCGGAAATGTCCTGGCTAAGCACGACATGGCAACCGACACGCTCTCCACCTCGCACATGCTCGATTTGAGCTATGCGTCCTTTGCCGCACTCCGCCTTCCGGCAGCGCTGGCGGCAATCGCGCTCCTGATTGCGCCAGCAGTGTCCTTCTTTCTTCGTCTTCGCCGAAGGCCCTACGCTGCAACCTGGATGTTGGGCCTGGGCATGGCGGTGTTTCTGGTGGCAGCGCATATCGCTTTGGGACGTTTTGGACCTTACCTGTCGTCGAAGGATCTAGCTGAAACGATCGCCGCGCGGCAGCACCCCGGGGATCGCGTCATGATCTACGGCGACCAGGC
>JAICJP010000483.1 GCA_025928375.1 Candidatus Sulfotelmatobacter sp. | reverse complement strand
GTGCTCCAGTTGATCAAGGGTGTAGGCCGAGTTCGCATCGCAGCTCAGCGTGATATCCGCCCAGCGCGAGCGAATGCGTTCCAGCACGTTCACGTCCCAGCCCGGTTTCACCTTCACCTTGATTCGGCGATAGCCCGCGGCCAGTTCCGTCTCAATCTTGCTCAGCAACTGCTCGACGGAATCCTGAATTCCGATGGAGACTCCGCAGGCGATCTCAGTGCGCGTGCCTCCCAGCAGTTTCCACAGCGGTTGCTTTTTCTGGATAGCCTCGGCATCCCACAGAGCATTCTCGAGCGCCGCTTTCGCCATCCGGTGCCCTGTCACCCGCTTCAGCAATGCCGGACACTCCCGGCCAGATTCGATCTGCTTCCCCAGCAGTACCGGGATCAAATACTTGGTCAGCGTAGGCCAGGCGCTCTCAATCCACTCGCTGCTGTAAAAAGGATCCTCGCCGGCCACGCACTCGCCCCATCCCTCCACGCCCTCGCCGTGAACCGTGACCAGCAAAATACGGCGGCTATAAGTGCGGCCAAAGCTCGTCTCGAAAAAGTGTACGAGCGGCATGTGAATTTCGCGCAGTGTCACAGCTTCAATTTTCATGGGAATCCAGGATCTCTACGAGTCAACCCTCTGATGCATACGACCAGTTCTCATCCCACCGGCCCAACAGATACTTGCCATTTCCCTCGGCATCGCGTTCGTAATTCAGAACCGCCAGCCCATTCGCAAATGCCTTCAAGAACTGCCCCCGGTTGCCTTCCTGCACCTGCTGGGCTCTCACCCGGGTTTCCGCCGACGCTTTCCAGTCATAGATCTGCGCCGGCACTGAAATGGAAGTCACCGCCTTGGCTGCCGCATTCTTTCCCTCTGCCAGCAATCGCTCGACGCGTTTTGATTTCAGCCACCATTCCGCAATCAGCCGGTCGCTAGGCAATCCGCCCTGCAGCGGGGACGACGTGATGCCGTACTGGTTGATGTTGTAGCGCCGTGCAACCGCCCCCAGCTTTTCAATATTCAGGTACGCGTTCTTGATCTCCAGCGGATCGAAGGTCCACTCGATCAACTCGATGCCGCGGGCAAGCGCGTCCTCGCGTTGCATCAGCTTCAACTGCCGTCCCAGCCCGCCATTGCGATGATCTTTCCGCACCGCCAGCATATGAGAGTGCAGGTAGATGTGGCCCGAACGCGTCCCGGGAACCGACAGGGCAAACCCCACCATGGTGTCGCCCTCAAATGCTCCCATAACCTGCCCGCCCACTTTATCGGCTACCACGAACATTCGCAGTGGCACCAGCTCGGCGTCTGTGAAATTCCAGACCTCTTTCTGGAGCGCTACACACGCGCGGAAGTCCTCGATCCCATGGCAGCGGCGCAGTTCTACTGGCATGCTTTTTCATCCTGAGCAAAGATGGGGCATGCACCCAGCCAGACTTGCAGAAAATTCTTTCGCCGCAGGCGGCTCACGCGGACTTCTCCTGCTTCTCCTGAGCCTTGGCCCGCTGCCACAGCGACTCGAGTTCATCCATGGAAGCCTCATCGGCAACGCGCCCGGACTCCCGGAGCCGATCCTCCATCCACTGAAAACGCCGTTTGAACTTCCGGTTAGTTTTGCGCAGCGCCGATTCGGGATCTACGGATAAATACCGCGCAATGTTGACAAGGACGAAAAGGAGATC
>JAICJP010000067.1 GCA_025928375.1 Candidatus Sulfotelmatobacter sp. | reverse complement strand
GTTTACAAGTCGCTGGACGGCGGGAAGAACTGGAAGAACGTGGGGCTGAAGGATTCGCGCGCGATCGGCAAGATCATCATCAATCCTACGAATCCTGACATCGCGTTTGTGGCGGCCTTGGGACATCCGTACGGGCCTAACGCGGAGCGCGGCATCTTCCGTACGATGGACGGCGGAAAGACGTGGGACAAAGTTCTCTACAAAGATGAGAACACGGGCGGCATTGATGTGGCCTTCGATCCGCACAATCCCAACATTATTTTCGGGGCGCTGTGGCAGGCGCGGCGTACATCGTGGAGTATGGAGAGCGGCGGCCCGGGCAGCGGCATTTACCGTTCGACCGATGGGGGCTCGACCTGGAAGCATCTGCAAGAGCACGGATTGCCGAAAGGGCCGTACGGCAAAATTGGCGTGGCGGTGGCGGCGAATTCGGAACGAGTTTACGCGCTGATTGAGGCACACAATCCCGACGGCGGACTGTACCGCTCCGATGACGGCGGCGACTCGTGGCAACTGGTGAATCCGAGCCACAGCCTCTGGCAACGGCCGTGGTACTACATGCACGTCATCGCCGATCCGCGCGACGAGAACGTGCTCTACATCATGGATGTGGACGCGTACAAGTCTACGGACGGCGGGCATCTGTTCAATAAGGTGAAGGTTCCGCACGGTGATAATCACGGCCTGTGGATCGATCCGCAGAACACGAGACGGATGATTGCGTCGAACGACGGCGGGGTTACGATCACTCTCGATGGCGGCAAGAACTGGACGGCGCAAGATAATCAGCCCACCGCGCAGTTTTATCACGTGATTACTGATACGGCGACGCCGTACCGCGTTTACGGTCCGCAGCAGGACAGCGGGACGGTGGCGATCGCGAGCCGCAGCGATGACGGCACCATCACACGCAGCGATTGGTATGACGTGGGCGGGGGGGAGGCGGGCTACATCGCGCCGGACCCGCGCGATCCGGATATCGTCTACGCCGCGGATTACCAGGGGTTGATCACCCGCTATGACCGGCACATCGGGCAGGTGAAAGCGATTACCGAACAGCCCGAGCTGTCTGACGCGCATGGCGCCGCGAACCTGGAGCATCGTTTCCAGTGGACGGCACCAGTGATGATTTCTCCGCATGATCCGAACACGCTTTATCACGGCGGAGAAATGCTCTTTAAGACCACGGACGGCGGCGTGCACTGGACCGCGATCAGCCCCGACCTGACGCGCAACGACAAGAGCAAGCAGAAGGTTTCGGGCGGGGACATCACGCTCGACGATTCCGGCACGGAGTACTACGACACGATCTTCGCGCTCGCGGAATCGCCGATTGCCAAGGGATTGATCTGGGTGGGAACAGACGACGGCCTGGTCCAACTCACGAAAGATGAAGGCAAGAGCTGGAGCAATGTCACTTCGAAGGAGTGGCCGGAATGGAGCCGCATCAGCCTGATCGATCCGTCACCCTTCGATCCGGGAACGGCGTACGTTGCAGTCGATCGTCATCAGTTTGACGATTTGCGTCCCTACGTTTTCAAGACTTCGGATTACGGCAAGACCTGGACGAAGCTGACGCAGGGAATTCCCGACACGACGTTTGTGCGGGCGGTCCGCCAAGATCCCAAGAAGAAGGGACTGCTGTACGCCGGAACCGAGATGGGCGTGTTCGTCTCATTCGATGATGGGGCGCACTGGCGTCCTCTGAAGCTGAATCTCCCGACAGTGCCGGTGCATGATCTGACGGTGAAGGATGACGACCTGGTGGTGGCGACGCATGGGCGGGCATTCTGGATTCTGGACGACGTATCTCCCTTGCGGCAGTACAGCGACGAACTCGCGCAAAAGAGCGAGCATCTGTATGCGCCGTCTACGGCGTATCGCATTCAGGCGGGGGCCAGCAATCCGAGGCATCCCTCCAAAGTTGCGGGACAGAATCCTCCGGCGGGCGCGGTGATTTACTACTATTTGAAAGACGCTCCCAAGGCCAACACGGAAGCCAAGCTGGAGATTCTGGACAGCTCCGGCAAGGTGATCCGGAAGTATTCCAGCACGGAATACAACACGCTGGAGGAGCCGCCCGATCCGGACGACAAGAAGCCGGAAAAACAGTTGAAGCCGGAAGCGGGACTGAACCGGTTCGTGTGGGATTTGCGGTACGAAGAGGCGCGGCACGTGCCCGGCTATTTCCTCTACGAGTACGGCAGCGGAGCGCGCGGGCCGGTGGCGGTTCCGGGGCATTACCAGGTGAGGCTCACCGTGGGCGGGCAAACCGAGACTGCTGGATATGATCTAAAACTGGATCCGCGCGTGCACGTAAGCCAGGAAGATCTGCAGGCCCAATTTGATCTGCTGTTGGAAACGCGGGATGAGCTGAGCCGCGTGTATGACGCGGTGAACCAGATGCAGGATGTTCGGCTGCAACTATCGGGTTTGAAACGACGCTTGCCGGAAAATGCCAGCAGCAAGAGCATTACGAGCGCGGCCGATGAGTTGGAGAAGAAGCTGGTTGGGGTACGCGATCAAATGATCAACCTGGACATCACGGCGAATGAAGATTCGCTGGCGTACCCTCCGCAACTAGATGCCAAGTTGGCGTACCTGGCAATGGATGCGGGTTCGGCGGATTCTGCTCCGACAGACTCTGAAGTCCGGGAACTGCAGAAGCTGAAGCGGCAAAGTGGGGAGTTGCTGGCGCGCTGGGACGACTTGCAACGTCGCGATTTGGCTGACTTCCAGAAGCTGACGGCGCAGGGAAGCTTGTCGACGGTGGTGGTGCCGCCGGCAGGCAGGGTGGCAGACGAACCGGTTGCCGCACATTGAGGGAGAACGAGCCCCCCGGGATTATTGGTCCGGGGTAGGTTTTAGAGCGTTCGTGGCGGGCAGGCTTGCTTCGCTCGGGGGGCGGACTAATTTGTCCGCCCCTACGTATTTGGTATGTTACCCCTATTACTTCTGGGCCACCGGATGGCACTGTTGTGCCTTGTTCGCTCTCAGCCGGGTTGCTATTGTGCCGATAGGGTTAGAGAGGTTCCTCCCCTGAAGGTGAAAAGATCGAACCGGACTGGGAGGTGTCTATGAAAGTAATGCACCTGTGCTATGCGGCAATTGGCTTTGCGGTGGCCCGCTGGTTGTTCAAGCGGCAGGCAGTTCCCGTAGCAGACCCGGTGACGCGGTTCCGATCGCAAGGGCTTCTGTAAACAGGAAATCCAGAGAGGGCGCGCGCCCGTTGCGCCTCCATTTCGTTGACGCGCGCCCGTTGTTTCCTCCGACCCTAAGTACTATTACCAAGGTTTTTCGCCTTGGCTCCGTTCGTAGATTCACTCCATACAATTAGAGCAGCGACGCTCTCCCAGTGATCTAGCGCCCGATTTCGGGGAGCAGTCTGCGATCAAAGGCGTGATTGCGATGCTGCGCGATTGGGGAAGGCGATTCTTGCTGCTGCTCGTTGTGGGCGCGACGCTCGTGCCTGCACGCCTGCTGGCGCAAAGTGATCCCGATGATGTGCCGCTGGGTGATGTCGCCCGCAGTCTGCGCAAGAAAGCGCCGACTAAACCGGTCATCGATGATGACAATCTGAGCCAGGTGATGCAGGAGGCCGACAGCAGGAAAGGCTTCGGTTCTTCGCTGCGATTCCTGATGGCCGGTGACCTGAGTGGCTTTCGCGTCTCGGCGCCTGACGTGACCTGCAATCTGTCTTTCTCCTCAAACGTGAAATCGTTGCTTGCGGGCCAGTACTCGGAAATGGATATGCCAGCCAGCGAGCTGGCCCGACTCGAGGGCCATGCGTCCATTGAAGGCGATTCGCTGAACGTCTCGGTGCACAACGGAACTGATTGGCACGTGAGCGAGATTGCCGTAGCGGTCATGATTGTAAGAAAGAGTGTTGCCAATGCGGCGGCCGGTGAGGGAGTTTCAAATCTTGAGACGGCGACTGCCGAAGGCGCACGTCCGCCAGAAGTACAAACAGACAAGAAGCCGGACACGACAGTGATTTACCGGATGCGAGCGGTTGGGGTCCCGTGGTCGGTGACCACGTTCAGCGCACGCCTGCAAAGTGAGCTTGGGGCGGGCAGCGAGTGGCACTGGGCTGTGGTTCAAGCGAGAGGATATCCGCCTGAGAGTTACCGCCGCAGGAGCTCGTCGCAAGCGGACGCGAAGAACGATGCACCGGCCGCTCTTGACAACAGAGAAGCCCAGGATCCAGCGGCAGAGAAAGTGCCCGCAACCAGCCCGGTCTCAAACACCGGGCATCCGCAATTGATTCCTTCGAATCCCCAATAGGGGATGAAAGCGCACGTCGGTCGAGCGAAGTTGTGCGTGCTAAACTAAAAACAATCCCACAAAACCGAGGGCATCATGAAATTTGGCGTCATCATCTTTCCCGGCTCGAATTGCGACCACGACGCCTACTGGGCTATCCAGCATGTGGCCAAGCAGCCGGTGACTTTTCTCTGGCATGAATCGCATGAACTGGAAAATTGCGATGCGGTGATCGTGCCCGGCGGTTTTTCATACGGCGATTATCTCCGGACAGGCGCAATCGCGAAGTTTTCTCCGGTGATGGAGTCGGTGCGCAAGTTCGCCGCGGGCGGAGGATTGGTGTTGGGCATCTGCAATGGATTCCAGATTCTGTGCGAATCGAGGCTGCTGCCCGGGGCGCTTATGCGCAACGTGGGCCTGAAGTATGTCTGCAAACCCGTGCAAGTCCGAGTTGAGAATGTGGACACTCCCTTTACGAATGCGTGCGAAAGGGGGCAGGTTTTGACCATTCCCATCGGGCACATGGAAGGGAATTACTTCTGCGATGCGGCGACGCTGGAAGAGTTGCGGCGCGAGAATCGGATCGTGTTCCGGTATTGTCTACCTTCGGGCGAGATTTCTGCGGCGGCAAACCCCAACGGCTCACTGCAGAACATTGCCGGTATCTGCAGCAACGGAGGAAACGTGCTGGGGATGATGCCTCACCCGGAACGCTCAGCGGAGCCGGAGTTGGGAGGCACCGACGGGGTAAAGATTCTCCAATCCATGGTGGCGGCACTCGTCACGCGGTAGTCGGCTACTCAGTCCTCTCTTTTTACTTCTGCGCTGTAAGAATTGTCTTGGTGATTCGCGCTTTGAAGCTGTATTGTCTGTGGTGCTTCCCCTGCAATGCGGGTTCCCCAACCCGAACCGTTCGACGCCGGGAGGAGTGTCTGCCATGACACCGAAGCAGGTTCTTGATTCTTTTTCCCAGACATTGCTGCAAGATGAGCGAATTTTGAGTCCGCAAGAGCGTGCGTTGCTGAGCGCCATTGTTCAGCACGCCAATGCGGGCAGTGGTGCAAACCAACATCTTCGGGAAGCGGTTCGAGGTGTGATCGCTTCCTCGGTGGGGGAAGTGGTTGCGCAACGTGCCTTTGCCGTACTCGGGGGCAGCATTGTGGAGCGCATTCTGGAGCAAGCGGCCACTTCGACAGTAGTCGAGAGCACGCGGCCCGCAACGGAATACCTTGGGCCCAAGGATCCGCAACCTCCGACTGGACCCAAGCCGGCGCCGCTGCAACCTGCTCCGGCAACCGGGCCTCAGACTCCGGCGGAACCGATGAGCACTCCGAAAGGACCTCAGCCGCCGACTGGCGTGACTAAGACGGTGGTTTCGAAAACCAGTGTCGCGGCAGCAGAGCGGCCACAGGAGCTTTCGGCGCGATGCGTGGTGCTGGATGAGTTCCTCGCCGCGCAGGAACTGCAAGAACTCACGGGTTTCATCCTGAATCACGAGGCCGACTTCGAGGCCAGCGAAGTCATCTCCCCTCATTCCGAAGGAGGAGTAGTTAATTACGAGCACCGCAGCTCACGCGTCTTGATGGACATAGGCAAGTACCAGGGCTTGATGCTGGACCGTATCCGAACCGCTCTGCCACAAGTACTGGGAAAGCTCGGGATGGAGGAGTTCACCATCGCAGGCGTAGAGGCGCAGGTTACGGCCAGCAATGAAGGGGATTTCTTCCACTTTCATAGCGACAACGGCAGCGAGCGGGTGGCGTCGCGATATCTTACGTTCGTTTATTTCTTTCACCGCGAACCACGGGGGTTCGAAGGTGGGGAGTTGCGGATCCATGATGCGCGGCTGGAAAACGGGGAATACGTGAGCAAAGGCACGTACCAGACCATCACTCCGCAGCAAAACCAGATTGTGTTTTTCCCCTGCGAGCTGTTGCACGAGATCACTCCCGTGAAGTGCGCGTCGCGGCTCTTCGGGGATAGCCGATTTACCCTGAACGGATGGCTACGCCGGTAAACAGTTCGACGTGGTTGCACTGGATGGAGTCTCTGATGGGAGGGCCGCGGCAAACCTATGCCGCGACCTTCCCGCCAGACCGTTACCACTGCCTGCTGGAGGAGTTGCCGCTTCACCTGGTGCCGCAACCGCAAAGAACATTCCTGCAGGAGTCGCCGGACACCGAACTGGTTCTGAACCCGGCGTGCAATTTGCGTTGGGCGGACGATTTGCCCGATGAGTTGTCGGCGCGAAAAGATCTGGTGTCGGGTTTCGCTCTGCAGGGTGAAATTGCTTGGGTTCGCGAATCGCGCATCGGGACTCTGTTGCCGTTCTGGTTGAGCCCTGATCTTCAAGCGCTCCTGCGCGAACTGCGCCCTAATGACTCAGTGCCAAGCACAATTCCGCCAGAGACGCGTGGTTTGTTGCAAGCGGCTGGGATTCTAATCCCGTCTAAGGCAGAGGAGTCCGGTGAGGACGAAGAGTTGGTCCGCAGGTCCGCTTCACTGTTTCACGCAAAGGGATATACGACGCTGGCAGGACTGATCCATCCATTTCACGTTGCGGCTCTACGGCGCTATTACCGGCAGCAGATTCGCACCGGGGCAATTCACCTGGGCGATCGCCAGAGTGCCCGACGTTATATTGCGCATAATGAGGCGGTGGCGAAATTTTTTCACCATCAGCTGACTTCCACGCTTAGCCGAATCGCTGGCCGGGCGCTCAAACCGTCTTACGTTTATCTCGCCAGCTATTTAAGTGGAGCTGAACTCAAGAAGCACACGGACCGGGAGCAGTGCGACTACAGCATCACGTTTTGCCTGGATTACTCGCCTGAGCCCAAGCTGGGGAGTCCGTGGCCAATTTGCCTGCAGACGCCACGCGGTACGGTCAAGGTTTACCAAATGCTGGGAGACGGACTGGCCTATCGCGGAACCCAGCTGCCACACTTCCGCGGGCCGCTGCCGGAGGGGCAGACGTCGACGTCGATTTTCTTTCACTATGTAACTGCGGAATTCGCAGGCCCCCTCGACTGACGGGCTAGTGCAGCCCTGAAATCAGATATAGAAGCGAGAGCGTCTGGTTGTAGCTATAGGCGAATCGTTTGCCATCGCGACTGGCAATGACCGGGGCGACCAGTACGACACCGGCGGGCACGCCGGGCCTCAGTTCCTTCACAAAAGTTTCTTTGCCAGTGGTGATTTCCGTCTTGTATACCTTGCTGGGGAACTCGCCGAAATGGTAGCCGTAGAGCTGGGATCCGTCGCCCGACCACTCAATCGGCGTGAACTCTGGGTGCAGGTTCGGGATGGGGTGCGCGCTGCCGTCTCGCAGAGAGTAGATGCTTGTGGTTCCATTCGCGGTTCCAGTCATGAACCGGCCATCCGGAGAAAGCGGCCCGCAGGGGATGCCTTCCGGGCTCGCGGGTGTAGCCTTGCCCGTCGCGATGTCGACCACATAGCAGCGAGTGGCCTGGCCAGCGCCGTTGCCATTGATAGCGAAGCTGTGCCCGTCAGGAAGGAAGCGCGCGAATCCGTTCTGCACGTGTTCCAACCCGGTCACAGAAATTGCGCGGGATTGTCCGGGACCGATCGGCAGCAATGTCACCTGGGGCGGATTGGCGGTGGAAATCGAAATCGCCCATTTTCCGTCCGGCGAGATTGCGCCGGAGCTGCCTTCGCCCAGGCGGACTGGCAGGGAACCATCGACTTTACGCATCATGACAGCGTAAGCGGCGCCGGCAGCCTCGCTGGAATCCTCGAAGAGAACGAACTGCCCATCGCTGGAGATGGCGCGAACGGAGTTGTCATCGTGATAGGAAAGATCGATGTCCTGGTCCTGGCCGAGGGTGGTGTAGGCCATATCCAGACGTCGCGAGTTCAGGCTCACCAGCACGCGGCCATCGCGGGCAATGTCTTCGATGTTGATCGCCGAGGGCAGATCGAGCACCGTGCGAAGTTTTCCCGACAGGTCCACAGCCATGAGGTTGAGGTTGTTACCGGTATCAACGGCGCTGAACCATATCTCTTTTCCGTCGGGCCGCCACGCCAGTCCCCGTTCGCAATTCCACTCGTGCGTGATTGTGCGCACGTGGCGCGTGGTATCCGTGACGCTGACGTTGCCCCGAGTGTCCCAGAGAGCAGGATGATCCATGAACGCGATTTCGTCGCCCTGGGGAGAGAACCGGAGGTTACTGATCCAGCCGCGGCTCTCGTAAAGCACATTGCCGATGGGATACTCGAGGCGGCTGTGGCCGTCCACGTTGTGGATCACGGCTAACTTTCCGGAGTTGTCCCAGTCTGCCCAGCGCACATCGGAAAGCAGTTCGCGCGGAGAGCCGCCGGCGATCGGCGCGCGGGCCAGCATGCCATTCATGGTCTCGATCTGGCCGTTGTGGATGCCGTGCAGCACCAAGGCAAGTTCGTTCTTGCGGGAAAGGGCCAGGAGGTTGGCGTCGGCAAGTGCCAGTGGCTGAGAGAGCAGCGAATCGCCAACGGTGGAGAACAAGCGTATGGGGCGATCATTCCAGGAAGCCGCATACACGATGGATTGGCCATCCGGCGCGAATCGCGCCGCGTAAATGGTGCCGTTCTCGAATGTCAGGCGTGTGTAAACCGGGTGCGGCGGGGGCGCTTGCAGCAGCTTGGTGGCAAGCACAGCCAGAAGCGCGAGGGCCATGACTCCGGCCAAGAGCCAGGCGATTCCTGATTTCTTGCGAGTCAGCGATTCATGGGGCAGGGGCTGGACCGGTCCCGACCCGGCGAGACTGTGCAACGCGAAGGCCAGGTCCTTCGAAGACTGGAAGCGGTTGTCCGGTTCCTTCTCAACACAATGACGGATGATGTCCTGGTAGGCGGTGGGGATCGCTGCATCCTGCAGATAGCCGGCAGGCGGCTCCTCGCGGAGTACGGCGGTCATTGTGTCCACTTCGGTCTCACCGCGGAAAGCACGGCGCGCGGTGAGCATTTCATACAGGAT
Organism: Candidatus Sulfotelmatobacter sp.; assembly: GCA_025928375.1. Classification (GTDB taxonomy): domain Bacteria; phylum Acidobacteriota; class Terriglobia; order Terriglobales; family Acidobacteriaceae; genus Sulfotelmatobacter. The sequence continues at coordinate 6,706 of JAICJP010000067.1, read as the reverse complement.
CGCACCGAAACTGAAAATATCACTGCGGTGGTCCACCGGCTTGGCGCGCAATTGCTCGGGACTCATGTAAGCGACGGTGCCGATCACGGCTCCGTGCTTCGTCACCGTGGTCATGCTTTCCAAGGCGCGGTCTTCGTTCAATGCGACCTGTAACTTGGCGACTCCGAAGTCGAGAATCTTGATACGGTCATCGTGGGTGATAAAAATGTTTTCCGGCTTGAGATCGCGGTGAACAATGTGCCGTTCGTGGGCGGCGATCAGCCCTTCCGCGATCTGCAGAGCATAGGCCGTGGCTTGGCGCACAGGGATGGCTCCCTCGTTCAACCGCTGGCGCAGAGTCTTGCCTTCGAGCAACTCGGAAACGATGTAGGGAATAGAGCCATCGAATCCCACGTCGAAGATGGCCAAAATGTTGGGGTGATTTAGAGCGGCCGCAGCGCGCGCTTCCTGCTCGAAGCGGCGCAGGTGATCGGGATTATCACTGGAGGCGGGCCGGATCAGCTTCAGGGCCACATCACGGCCGAGCCGTTCGTCGCGGGCGCGGAAGACCTCGCCCATGCCGCCAGCGCCGATTTTCTCCAGGACTCGATAATGCCCGACTAGCTGGCCATCCATAGGCAACAACAGAAATGTCTCTAGCACGGCATGTTAGGGACGCCCTGAACAGGAGTCAAGAGCAGCAAGCGGTAGAACCCGTCGGGGCATTTTGAGCGATAAGGCGATTTATGGCTAACTGTGCCGCCGTGCCCCAACTATTCCCGGCATCGCGCACCGGAACGCCAGGGGCAGGATAAAATGCTAGGAATCTTTACCTGCCACTCTCGTCACTCCAATTAAGGGGTGTGTCGCATGAATCCGGAAACGCAACCGTCCGAATCCCCATACTGCGTGAGGATCGAGACCGAGACCGGCCAGTCCGCTACTGTTCCCATTGCCGTGTTGACACCGAAGCAGTTGGAAATCTTTCTTCAGACTGAGTTCCAGAGGTTGGCGCAGGAGGCAGGCATAAAAGGCGCTCGTATTCATGTGGAGCGGGCCGTAGCCGCGGACTATGAACAGGTCCTCCGCGAGGTGACGGCGTGCCTGTCCTCTGCGAAGAAACGGGCCGCATGACTCGCGCCGCGAGCGATCCAACGGAGCGCGAGCAACAACCACAGTGAGTCGTGGTCGATCGGCTTCCGACGGCGATTAGCCGTCGGGATGGTACGGACTCAAGCCCTGCCGGCAAACTCCCGGTTCTCCGTGGAGACTTTCACCTTTTCCCCCTGTTTGATGAAGAGCGGAACGCGGATTTCCAGGCCCGTCTCCAGTCGGGCAGTCTTGGTCGCGCCGCCCGACGAGTCGCCCCGAACCGCAGGTTCCGTAGAGGCAACGTCCAGCTCAACGAACATTGGCAGCTCTAAACCAATCGGATTGCCGTTGAATTTGCGCAGGTCAATCAATGCGCCTTCGATCAGGAAGTCCAGTGCGTCCCCGACCATCTGACGGTTCAGGGTGACAGTCTCGTAGCTTTCCTGGTCAAGAAAATGAGAACCATCCCCATCGCTATAGAGATAGGAAGCCTGTACCGAATCCAGGTCCGGTTCCTTGAATTTGTCGCTGGCCTTGAATGTCTTCTCAAAGACCGCGTTGGTGAGAAGGTTGCGCATCTTGAGGCGCACCAGGGTCTGGCCCCCGCGGGCGGTAGGCGTGTTAACGTCTGCTTCCAGACAGCAGAAAGGAGTGTTTTCAAACTCAAAAAACATCTTGCGTTTGACACTAATAGCATCAATGAGCGCAGCCATGAAGTCCTCTAAAGCAGGTCGGGATCGAAAGCGCATGTAACCCGACCCCAATTCCCTTCCAGTATAGGGTGAACTACTCCTCGGATGAGAAGGCAGCGGTTGTCCAGTGGTTTTGAGGGAAATGGCGCCTTCTCACCAACTGACTTCGAGCAATCGGGGGCATCGACATCAGTGAAAACTCTAGTGCCGAGCTGAGAATCGAGGACCGCGCGGACCCCTACCTGCCCACGAATCCGGGAGTGCATCCGTGTGACGGCTTCTTGGGCTGGATCCTGGAAACAATAATAACAACCATCATTGATGCGGCCGCCGCGAATGCTCTAGGATGCTCGGTTCTTCAGGGGGCGAACTTTTATGCAAGGTGCAGGCTTCGTAGCCGGGATGATTTTTTTCGCGAGTATGGTTTCTGTCACTTGGGCACAGGTTCCGCAAGCTCCGCCTTATCCCGCCGCTGATGACCGCTACAAGGCAGACATCCTGGTCGTCGTGGCTCATCCGGACGACGACATGGCCGCCGCGCCTTACACCGCGCGTGCTCTCGATCAAGGCAAGCGGGTTGCGGTCATCTTCTGCACGCGAGGCAACTTCGGCCCGAACTTTCTTGGACGCGAGCAGGCCGCCTCCCTGGGCGCCGTCCGCGAGATCGAAGGCCGCCGCGCCGAAGCGGCGCTTGGCGTGTACAACGTGTGGTTCCTGAATGGTTCGGATACGCCCGGCCAGGATGTGTTGCACTCGCTGGAAAGCTGGGGTCACGGATATGCCCTTGACCAGGTGGTCCGGCTGGTGCGCCTCACTCGCCCCGAAGTGATCGTGACGTGGCTGCCGTTTTACCTGGCAGGCGAGAACCATGACGATCACCAGGCCGCTGGCGTGCTGGCGACCGAGGCGTTCGATCTCGCTGGCGATCCGGTGGCCTTTCCCGAACAATTGGAGGCGCCGCACGATCCCGAGCAAATCAGCAACTACGGAGAAGGGCTTTCCATCTGGCAGCCGCAGAAGATTTACTACGTGTCCGATTACTCCTTCTCCTATGGCGTTCACTCCGACTTCATGACTGGTCAAGGACCGCAATACCGGACCGATGAGATTTCTCCCACGAAACACGTCTCATATGCGCAGCTGACCTTTGACGCCTGGATGCACGACCACTCGCAGATCGGATCAGGCTTTACTCCCGAGCAGATGAAGGAGTACTTGTCGCATCCCATGCGGTTCATCTTCGGCAAGTCGGTCGTCGGCGGCAGTCCGACCGGCGATATTCTCGAGAACGTCAAGCCTTCCGGAGTACCGTTTGTTGAGATGATCGGCACACATGCCGTAGCGGAGCCGCAACCCGCGCTGGCTCTCGGCGGACCGTGGGCCTTCTACCGAGTGTTTTGGCCCGCTCACAAATTGGAACACCTCGCGAACCTGCTTGAGCCGGAGACAGCAATGGGCACGCATGACTTCCATTTGTGGGTGCCGCTTCTGCTGCATAATGCCAGCGGCAGCAACCAAGAGGTCACGCTGCGGTCGAAATTGCCCGCGGGCTGGAGGCAAACGCCCGGGCCGATGCTCTACAAGCTTGGGCCGCGGGAATCGCGTCCGGTCTCGCTGTCCCTGGTAGCTCCTGAGGATCAGAAGGGGACATGGCAGTCGCTGGTCTTCAATACGGAATCGGACGGCAAGGTCGTCGGATCGGTGACGCTGAAAGTCAACGTGGTGTACAACGGCGTGCCGCAATAGGGGCGGCGGCTCATCGCGGCGCGGGCGGTCAGTGACGGTTGGCGGGGTGCCCCAGCCTTGCGTTCTTTGTAAGAGTGGGATTCTCACAACCATACCTCGCGGAGGTTTTGGCCTTATAAATTGATGTCGTGCCGCCCATCCTTTCGCCCAAGCCCGCGAAAGGACCGCAACTGGGGTTTTGCGTGCTTTGGAGATTTCTCGCCAATCAATGGGATCGTTTTCGTTGAACTGCTACAGTGCTCTTCTCTTGCGGCACAACACTATCTGCCACACTCCGAATATCAGGCAGAGGATCATCAGCGGGATTTCCGCAAATGTATCCAGTCTGATCGGCGCGGAAACCGTCTTCTCCCATCTGTCCATCCCAATCTCATACAACGATAGTAGAACCAGAACCGCCGCCGAGACCCCAAGATGTAGTCGCCGCGCACGAGAAAAGACGGCTGCCAGACCGAATAGGACACCGCCCAACAAAGAAAGGGCTACGATCCATTGCTCTATATGCATGTGAACATTCTAGGCAGAATCCCTTCAGGTAAAAGATGTTTTACACAGGGTTGGAGACTTTCAGCAGTGTGAGGCTAACAACGATTCTGCTGGTCCAACAATTGCTGCAGTTGGCTTAGGACTTGCCTTAGTTTGACAGGGTCCTTTTCTTCCCGCATGGAGCGACAAAGCCGCTCCATTTCTTTTTGTTCTGCAGATGTGATTGGCCTAGGGGACAGAAAAACCATCTTCTATGAATAGCAGTGTCCATGGACAAGGCAAGCGCCGAAACACGCCACTTGCAAGCAAAGCAAATCCATGGCGACATTTACGCTCCATTGTTGAAAGCAGGGGCGGGTACACTCAGAATCTCTGCCTCAGGCGTTGGGGGCGATGAACCAACCCCCAGGGGTCGACCATGATATACTCGTGGTTCGCCTGCACTTATACCGAGGCAATCCTGTGATCTCCTCTGAACTGGGCGAATCCTGCGCTATCGTCGTTCTTTAAAGACGTTCTATGACTACGAGGTCGAACCATGTCCGGCCATTCTAAATGGGCCACAATTAAGCATAAGAAGGGGGCGCTTGACGCCAAGCGCGGCAAGATTTTTACCCGCCTCATCAAAGAAATCAGCATTGCCGCCAAAAATGGCGGAGGCGATCCTGATTCCAACCCGCGCCTGCGCGGCGCCATCGTTGCGGCCAAGGCTGAGAATATGCCTGCCGACAACATCAAACGGGCGATCCAGCGGGGGACCGGCGAATTGCCCGGCGCGACGTATGAGGAGTTCTCGCTGGAAGGCTACGGGCCGGGCGGCGTTGCCATTCTGCTCGACATCAATACCGACAATCGCAACCGCACGGTGAGCGAAATCCGGCATGTCTTCGGCAAGAATGGCGGGAACATGGCGGAAGCCGGGGCGGTTTCGTGGATGTTCCACAAGAAGGGCGACATCCTGGTGGCGAAGTCGGCGGCCAAAGAAGACGATCTGATGAACATCGTGCTCGAGTCGGGTGGAGATGATCTGCATGACGACGGCGACAACTGGGAAATCATTACCGAGCCCTCTGCGTACGAAGCGGTGCTGGAAGCGGTGAAGAATGCTGGTATCACTCCGGTCTCAGCCAGCGTTGCGTCCATTCCGCAAAACTACATCAAGCTGGAAGGGCAAGCCGCCAATACCATGATCCGCCTGATGGAAGCGCTCGAAGAACACGACGACGTGCAGAACGTGCACGCGAACTTCGACATCGATCAGAAACTGCTGGAAGAAGTGGCCGGATAATTTTTTCAACCTCGAAATCAATAAGCCGCCCATGCTAGGGCGGCTTTTTTGTATGGGAGTGCGGAAGGCTCGATCGCATTTCCCCCGACGGGAAAAGTTTTCAACATGTTCGTGGAAAAGGCTGTGGAAAAGCCCGGAACTGTTGATCTAAATGGTTCATTGACGGCTGGTTTAGCATTTTGCACCGGAGTCGTTGCTGGCACGTTGGTGGTAGTAGTGGAAAGTGATATCGCGTCAACCGGGATCGCATGTGAAGGCAAGATTGGACAAACTTCTCGTGGAACGTGGTCTGGTGGCGTCGCGAGAGCGGGCGCAGCGGCTGATCTTGGCGGGAAAAGTTCTGGTGGACGAGCAGAAGGTCGACAAGGCAGGGTCGCAGGTGGCCGCGGATTGCGCCATTCGCCTGCTGGGGGGAGATCTGAAGTATGTCAGCCGAGGAGGATTGAAACTGGAGCGAGCCCTTGCGCACTGGAGTATCGACGTTGCGGGGAAGCTGTGCCTGGATGTCGGCGCCTCCACCGGGGGATTCACGGACTGCTTGCTTCAGCACGGAGCGGCGCGCGTCATTGCGATCGATACCGGCTATGGACAAATGGATTTCAAGTTGCGTCAGGATCCGAGAGTCTGCCTGATGGAGAAGACAAATGCGCGGTATCTCACCGCCGACGCCCTAGGCGAGACGGTGGATTTCGTTGCCATGGATGTGTCCTTCATCTCCGCCACGCTGGTGATTCCCGCAGTGGTGGAGAGTGCGTTTGCAGTGGGCGCAGAACGCTCCGGGCGGAAGATGGTAGTCCTGGTAAAGCCTCAATTCGAGGTGGGCAAAGAACAAGTCGGGAAGGGCGGGATTGTTCGCGATGACAAAGCGCAACTCGCCGCGCTGGACAAGGTGAGAAGCGCGGTGGGGAATCTCGGCGCCGTTCAACTCGACAGCATCGAGTCGCCCATTCTGGGGGCAGAGGGCAACCGCGAATTCCTTCTGTATGCTGTTTTCTAGAGGCTAGCGTTGGTTTGAGCGCTATGTGGCCATCCTGGTCTTTTCTGTACAATCAACGTTCCGGTCGAAATGGCACACCAATTATCCACGCCTAAAACTGCCGCAGTGATTTCCAGGCCCGGTCGTCCACAAGTCGCCGGTATCATGCCGGATCTGCTGAATTGGTTCCTGGAGCATAACTACAAAGTCATTGTCGATGAGCATACGGCGAAATACGTTTCCACTCAGGAAGTTGTGCCCCGTTCAGCAATGGGCTCGCGTGCTCTCGATCTGGTGGTCGTACTGGGAGGGGACGGAACTCTGCTATCTGCTGCCCGAATCACCGCGGCCATTGGTGTGCCGTTGCTTGGGGTGAACCTCGGTTCTCTGGGATTCCTGACTGAGGTCCCGTTGCAGTCGCTATACAGCATGCTTGACGCAATCGCG
>JAICJP010000261.1 GCA_025928375.1 Candidatus Sulfotelmatobacter sp. | reverse complement strand
GTCGTCAGCACGCGTCCGGCCGGTGCTCCATTTCCGCAAGCCTCGACCGACACCGGTTATTACGGCATTCCACTGCTTAAGCAACCACCCTGGACCTGGGAGATTCCGCTTTACTTCTTCGCGGGCGGAGCAGCCGGAGCCGCCGCGGTGATTGGCGCGATTGCCGATTACACCGGAGCGGATCGTGAACTGGTTCAGCACGCGCGTTGGATCGCCGCGGCTGGATCGGTGATCTCGCCCGCTCTCTTGATCGCCGACTTGGGCCGGCCCGAACGCTTCTTGGCCATGTTGCGGGTTTTTAAGCCGCAGAGCCCCATGTCGGTAGGCGTCTGGACACTTCTTGGATTTTCCAGCGTAGCCGCCGCTGCCGCTTTCGCCGGTTTCCTCACCGACCGTTACGGTCCATCCTTGCCGGTGAAGGTACTGGAAAATGCTGGTCAGGCCGCATCCTTGCTCTTCGGCCTTCCATTTTCCAACTACACCGGCGTACTGATCGGCGCGACTGCTATTCCGGTATGGAATCACAATGCGGGAGATTTACCCCTTCATTTCGCAGCTTCGGGACTCGGCGCCGCGGTGGGAATTCTGGAACTGATGGGGCACCGCAAGAGCCGTGCTCTGCAAGCTCTCGGGCTTGGCGCCGCCATTTTTGAAACCTGGGAAGGGCTGCGCATCGAAGGCCGCTCCCACAATCATCTCGATCCGTTGAAGCATGGCCCGAGCGGCCTGATTACACGGACCGGAGGCGTGCTCTCGGGTCCGCTTCCAGTGCTGCTTCGCGTCGCCAGCCTATTCGGAGGCGAGCGGCGCTCCTCCAACCTGCGCCGGTGGGCGTCGTGGTCCTCCATCGTAGGATCTCTCATTACCCGCTTCGCCTGGGTTCACGCTGGACATGTGTCTGCCCGAGACTGGAGACTGCCCCTGAAGGATCATCCGTCTGCGCATCAGCAATCGCAGGAAAATGTCAGGGCCGTCCCAAACCGAAGTTGAGCCGCCCTTTCGCTACGCGGCTGTTTTTTCCCCGGGCGCCTTCGCCTCAATGTGGCCGTGTTCCGCAGCCGCATGCTCAATCGTCGCGTTGATCTGGCTGCCAATCAGAAATGAAAGTCCCGTCAGGTAGAACCACAGCATGAGGATGATGACTGCCCCGAGCGAACCGTACGTCTTGCTGTACGTATCGAAAAAATGCAGGTAGACGCGCATAGCAACCGACGCGATCGCCCACATTCCAACTCCCACCACCGATCCCGGCGTAATCCAGTACCAATGCTGTTCGTGCACGTTGGGAGCAAAGTAGTAAATCGCTGCAAACGCGAACACCACGAAGGCCAGAGCAAATGCCCACTGGAGAATTTTTACGACAATCCACGCCGCGGTACTGAATCCGACTGCTTTCCCTGCGGACGCGACCACTTGGCCGCCGGCCAGCACCAGAAACAGCGCGGCGATCAGCAGTATGGCCATGGCCAGCGTGAGCGTGAGAGAGATCAGGTGGACCTTGATCCACGATCGCTCTTCGCGCACTTCGTAGGCTGCATTTAACGTTGACATCAGTTGCGTCATGCCCGCGGATCCGGAATATAGCGCGAACAGCAACCCGAAAGTCAGCTTTCCCCCAGTCGAACTCGGCGTCACTTCAAAGATGGTCTGCACAAGAACCTGGTTAGCCGCAGGCGGTAGGACAAGCTGGAAGTAGTAGAAGAGATCAGCCCGTAATTTGCTGCCTTCCGAAGCGAGCAGTCCCAGAAGGCCTAACATAAACAGCAGCATGGGGAACACGGCAAGCAGGAAGTTGTAGGCCAGTTCGTAAGCGCGGTTGATCAAATCGTTACGGTTGATGCCTCCCCACACGCGCCGCATGAGCTCTCGCCATGTCAGTCCTCCCAGAGCCCAAATGGATTTAATTTGCTGGTCGGTAGTAAGCACGGACTCCGCCATAGAAGTAAGTACCTGATCTTGCGATGCCGATCAGCGCGGGACGGTTGGAGGCAAAGGCATACAGGAGCAACCTGCAATGCACCGTAAGCATGCACGTACTCTCGCCTCCCAGCAACCTCGATGTAGGCAGACTCATCCTACTTCCGCCCACTCGTCCGGGAAACGAGGCCATGTTTCAACTCGCAGATGCAGAATCAGGTTGGTGAAGCGCACCACCACGATGCCCAGTAAGCTCTCGAATTTCAACCCACCGCCGCTGAGTCCTGCCAAATCGCGCGACCAAATCCGAAACGAAAATCAGCATTAAGAAACAGGAGCATTCAACAATGTCAAAGACAATGTTATTCACCATGACGTTCCTGGCCTGCACTGCATGGATGGCAGCGCAGCAGGGTACTCCATCGTCATCCGGCTCTCCCGAGAGCTCCAGTTCCGCTGGACAGTCGAGCGGCCAGACCGGCAGCCAGAGCGGAGCTCAAACCACTGGTCAAAGCGGCAGCGAAAATGGCCAGACGGCTGGTGCGCCGGGTTCCTCGGGCCATGGCAATACCACGCTGCGCGGCTGCCTCAGCAGCTCCGGTGGCGGCTATACGTTGACGGATGCTTCGGGAACTCAGTACCAGCTTTCGGGCGATACTTCGAAGCTGAGCCAACACGTTAACAATGAAGTGGAAGTGAAGGGCAGCACCTCCGGCTCCAGCGGCTACGGAAACGGCTCCGCGGGCGCCAGCGCGTCGACCGGATCTTCTGCTGGCTCACAGTCCGCTACTGGCTCCGCCGGAGCGGGATCGGCTGGTCAGATGTTCACCGTGAGCAAAGTGAAGAAAATCTCGGGATCGTGCAACACCAGTGGCAACCCGGGTAGCACCAACCGCTAAACTCATTTTGCGGACTCATGGAGGCCGACATCACTGCCGGCCTTCTTATTGTAATTTGCTTTCTTCCGAGTTGGAAATTGGCGGCATCGCGCTGCGCCAACGGTAGTAGAACGGAATTCCCGCCACAGTCACCAGCAATCCAATCGTGGATCGAACCGGCCGCACGGTCCAAAGATTCACCGTGAGAGCGATTGCGGCGAGCAGAAAAATCAGCGGAGTCCACGGATATCCCCATACCCGATAAGGCCGATTCAGATGCGGTTGCTTCAAACGCAATCGCAGTAGCGCGACGGCGGTCAAAGCAAAGAATATCCACACGGCAAAGACAAACAACGAGTAGAGCTCTTCAAAAGTTCCGCTCAATGCCAGCAGGGCAGCCACCGCGCCTAGAAAAATCAGGGATCCGCTGGGAGTGTGAAAAGAGGGATGCAGGCGCTCTGCAAACTTGAAAAAGAGGCGGTCGCGCGCCATGGCGTAAGGAATGCGAGCTCCGGTGAGAATGACGACGTGAAGAGCACCCAATGCGGATATCGCCATCGCAAGCGTCAGCCATTGCGCGCCGCCCTGCCCCCAAAACGATTGCACCACATCCGACGCCACGTGCTCCGACGCCGCTACCGAGGAGAACGGCAGGACATGAAAATACGTGACATTGGCCATCAGGTACAGACCGGCAATAATGGCGAGTCCGACAATGATCGCCCTTGGGATATTTTTTTGAGGGTCGACAATTTCTTCTCCGAGATCGCCCAGATCATTGAAACCGTTGTAAGCCCACATTGCGGGCACCAGTGCGGTGAGCAACGCGGTGAAGCTTGTAAAACTGAATAGCGGTGGGACCGCGGGTGCAGCGGTCGAACTGATTCTGGACGCAACCACCGCCCCGGCCACAACGATGACAAGAATTGCGGTCACCTTCAATAGCGTCAGCAGAACCTGAATCGCGCCACTCAGCCTCACGCTGAAATAGTTCAGTGCAGTAGCGACGACAACGACCACCGCCGCCAGAGGCTGAGCGGTGGTGAAGGTGAATCTGTAACTGCCGACATGACCTGTGAACCAGGGATGCGCGATTGGCGGCCACAAAAAGCTGATGAACCTCACAATCCCCGCGGCCAATGTCGCCATGGCAACGGGCCGCTCGAGAAACGAACTCATCCAGCCAAAAAGAAATCCCCAAAGCGGGCCGATACCACGGCTAAGGTACACATAGGGCCCGCCTGCCTTCGGAAAAGCCGCCCCCAGCTCCGCGTAGCAAAACGCGCCGAATAGCACGATGAATCCGCCGATCACCCATGCTGCCAAGACGCGCGGCGCGGACCCAGCCACCCGAGCCATATCGCTGGAGACAAGAAAAACTCCGGTGCCGATCGTGTCGCCTACGACAACCGCAATCGCCGCCAGCAGCGTAAGCCCGCGCACCAGGTGGGGACGTCCTGCATCAGTCGCTTCCGGAACAGGCATGGCAAGAAGGGAGAGCCTACTCTCGACGGCCGAGTGGGTCAACCTGGCCCAGCCGTCAGCTCACGGCGTATCATCGAAACCGTGAGTGGACACAAGTCGATGATTAGCGATTTTCCGTGGGACGACAGCTACCGAGTCTTGGACTTGGAGCAAGTGATGACTCCTGCCCTCGTGCTCTATCCCGAGATCATTGCCTCGAATGTCGGCCGCACATTGGACCTGCTGGATGGAAATGCAGACCGCTGGCGCGCCCACATCAAGACCGCCAAGCTCGCTTACACCCTGCGCACATTGCTGGACCGCGGCGTCCGTAATTTCAAATGTGCCACCACTCTCGAGTTGCTGACCGCATGCGAAAACGGAGCGCGTGACATTCTGCTGGCGTATCCCGTCATGGGGGCAAATGCCCAGCGAGTACGTGAGATCGCGGCCGGCTTCCGTCAGGTTCGCATTTCTGTGCTGGCGGAAAATGAGCAGCATATCCGGCAATGGGTCGGCAGCGCAGTCGGAATTTTTCTGGACATCAATCCTGGGATGAATCGCACTGGAATCGAACAGGGAAATCACTCTCGAGTGGTCGAACTCATCCGCGCAATAGGGCAGGCCCAGCTGGAATTTCGCGGCTTACATTACTACGACGGGCAATTGGGGCACGAGGACGAACCGCAGCGAACCCGTGCTGCGCACGCGGGATACGATCGACTAATGGAATTGGTGGCGGAGGCTGCGCGAAATGACTTGCAAATCCCGGAACTGATCACGGCCGGGACGCCCACCTTCCCCTGCTCGCTCAGTTACGAAAGCTTCCGCGACGCTCCATTTGTGCACCGGGTCTCGCCCGGCACCATCGTCTACTGTGATGCGACGAGCATGGCACAATTGCCGGCCGAATACGGTTATGCTCCGGCTGCTGTCGTCCTGACGCGAGTCGTGAGCCATCCCTCCTGTGGAGTCGTCACCTGCGACGCAGGGCACAAATCGGTTTCTGCCGATGCCGGAGTCCCCACCTGCGTCGTGATGGGCCATCCTGAGCTGACACCCGTGGGCCCCAGCGAAGAGCACCTCCCGATGCAGGTGAGGCCTGGAGCGGCGCCGCCTCTAGGCGAGGTTCTGTATCTGATTCCGCGCCATGTGTGCCCAACCGTCAATAACTTCGACAGCGCCCTGTTGGTAAGGAACGGCGAGATTCAGTCGGTGGAAAAGGTTTCGGCACGGGGCCGGGAAATGCCGCTCTTGCAGCAAGAAGTTTCGAACCGCGGCTGATCCAATCGGGCCCAGTGGCTCCGCGTCCAGCGACTCGAAGAAATCTCACTTCGATTTCTTCCGCGCTTTCGGAGGCTGTGGCTTCCGACCTGATGCTTGCTTTTTTTGCTCGCTGTACGCGATGCAATCCATCTCGATCAGCATCCCCGGCGAGTGCCCAAGATCGCTGCCCACGGTGGTTCGCACGGGATACGGTCGCGTGAATCGACGCGCATAGACCTGGTTATAACGCGCAAACAGACTTGTATCGCTGAGGTGCACAGTCACCTTCACGACGTCGGAAAGCGCTACTCCGTCAGCTTCCAAGATTGCGCCCAGGTTGTCGATTGTCTGCTCAGTCTGCTGCTCAATAGTGTCGCCCACCAGCTTGCCCGTAATGGGGTCAACGGGACCTGTCCCGGTCACAAAGACAAAATCCCCTGCGCGCCACCCCTGTGAATACGCGCCTTGCGGAGGCGCGCCACGCTTGCTCTGAATGACATGCTTAGCCATATAAGTCGTGCTTCAGCCGACTTGCGTCCGCGCTCTTTTTCGGCAGGACACGTAGTGCCAGCTTCGTCCCCGGCAGTATACTCTCCTGAGCCTGCCAGGGAGCAGGTGCGATCAGTTTGGGCATCGCGATGCGCAGGGTATCATGGTTGACAACTTGAAGCAGAAAAACAAACCCAACTCGCTTCCCGAATGGGCGACCCAGATCACGGCACTTCGCGAGCAGCTGACGATCAATCAGGCCGAACTGGCGCGCAGAATGGAATGCTCCGCCATGACAATCTCGCGCTGGGAGCGAGGCTTGC
>JAICJP010000479.1 GCA_025928375.1 Candidatus Sulfotelmatobacter sp. | reverse complement strand
CGCGTGATCACGACATCGATTTCATGGGCGCCCGCTTCCACGGATCGGCGGATCTCGGCGACTCGTTCCGCCAGCGGCGACAGGCCTGCGGGGAATCCAGTAGAAACTGCTGCGACATGTATATCGCTGCCCTCCAGCGCCTGGAGCGCAGTTTCCACAAACGTGTGATACACGCAAATGGCAGCGACCTGGATTCCAAGTTGCTGAATGCCGAGTCTCTGTACCAGTTCCTGCTGCAGAGGGTGCCGTCCCTTGGCACATAAACGGCGCACTCGCTCTTCCGTATCGTCTCCCGAGAGAGTAGTCAGATCCATGCACGTAATGGCTCGCAATAGCCATGCCGCCTGCCATTCTTTTTTGACCGTGCGGCGAGCCACCTGGGACTGCGCACGCCTTTCGACCGCGCTGGTATTCACGCGAATTTCCTGCATCCAGTTCAAATCCAGCGGAATACCGGAGTTGCGAATTAGAGCTTGTCCGTTGAGCGATGCGATCGCATTTGCGGATTGTCGCCGATCTGTCTCGACCTGGTTCTCCGAGCTGCGAGCGAGCCGGGAATTGATTTGATCACTCGACATCGTGATTGTGCTCTGCGCGTGATCAGGAGCGGATCCGCGCTGGGTTGCAATTGTACGGCACGCCACGCACACAACGCGAGATCATGCCTAACCGTGAGATGCACGAGGGTGCAAGAACAATCCAAAAAAACCATGAGGTCAGGGTTTACAATGGCGCACGACTTTCGTCCCAGTTGCACTTCACCGGATATGCCCAAAGCAAAGCTTTCGCCGGACGTGCGAAAAGAGCTCGAAGCAGCCGCAGCCAAGGTGATGAAGAATGCCCACGCGCCGTATTCGAATTTCCATGTGGGCTCCGCCGTCTTGCTCACGAACGGCAAGATCTATACGGGATGCAACGTGGAGAACGCGTCGTACGGGATGACCAACTGCGCCGAACGCACGGCGATTTTCACAGCAGTTGCTGACCTCGGTCCCAAAATCGAAATCCAGGCGGTTGCGGTCACCAACGATAAAGGCGTGGCGTGCGCTCCATGCGGTGCTTGCCGGCAAGTGATCTACGAGTTCGGCCCCGATGCCACCGTTTTCTTTCAAGGGGCCAGCGGCCCGAAAGAGGCTCACATCACAGAACTCCTTCCGGAAGGATTCCGCCTCCAGTGAGCGAGCCGAAGTCCGCAAAATCGGAGTTTCGCGCCATCGACGTCATTCGCAAGAAAAGGGATGGCATCGAACTTTCGCCAGGTGACATTGAGGGCATGGTGAACGCCTACACGCGCGACGAGATCCCCGATTATCAAGTTTCTGCGTGGCTCATGGCCGTGGTTCTTCGCGGGATGACACGCGCAGAAACAGCCGCACTGACAGACGCTATGCTTCACTCCGGCGAGGTGCTGGATCTGGCGTCGCTGCCCGCGCGCAAAGTGGACAAACATTCTACCGGCGGTGTGGGTGACAAGACCTCTCTTGTGCTCGCGCCTTTGGTAGCCGCCGCGGGAATTGCTGTTCCCATGATCAGCGGTCGGGGACTGGGCCACACTGGCGGCACGCTCGATAAGCTTGAGTCCATTCCGGGCTTCAATGTTAACTTGCCGGTCGCCGCCTTCCGGCGAGTGCTCGAAGCCTGCGGCTGCGCCATGATCGGCCAGACTCCCGAGATTGCCCCCGCCGATCGCAAGCTCTATGCGCTGCGCGACGTGACCGGCACGGTGGAGAGTCCTTACTTGATTTGCGCTTCAATCATGAGCAAGAAACTGGCGGAGGGAATCGACGCGCTGGTGCTCGACGTGAAGACGGGATCAGGCGCCTTTATGAAAAGCGAAAAGGACGCAGTCTTCCTGGCAGAACTCATGGTGGAAACGGGCGAGCGCATGGGCAAGCACGTCATCGCGCTGATCACCGATATGGATCAGCCGCTGGGAATGAAGATCGGGAATGCGCTCGAAATAGTGGAAGTTTTGGAGGTGTTGCGCGGTGGCGGGCCTGAGGATCTGAAAGAGTTGTGTCTCCACACCGCCGGTTGGATGTTGCATCTGGGAGG